>SDZP01000260.1 GCA_004144935.1 Caulobacteraceae bacterium
TCATCAACCTGCTGGCGGGCTCGACCACGGCCGGCACGGACGGCTTCTCCTATGGCGCCGTCGCCGAGGCCACCGGCACGGGTGCGGCGACCATCGACGTCACCGGCAACGTCACCGACGGCGGCATCGGCGGCTTCGCCAACGGCGGCGCGGTCACCATCACCGGCGCTGGCAACGTCGCCATGCTGGGCGCCTTCGACGCCGTCGAGGCGATCACCACCACCGGCGACATCACTATCGACCTGACCGGCAACGTGAACGCGGTAACCGCCGACGGCATCGACACCTTCAGCGGCAGCGGAAACACCCTCATCACCGTCGGCGGCATCGTCTCCGGCGGCCAGGACGGCATCGACGCCATTTCGGGCAGCGGCGCGGTCGTCGTCACGGTCAACGGCACGGTGTCCGGCGGCACGGGCGACGGCGTTACGGCCACGACCGGCGGGGTCGGCTTCGTCCTCGTCAACGCCGGCGGCGCCGTCACCGGCGTCAACGGCGTCAACGTTTCGACCAGCGGGGCGGACAACGCCACTGCAGTGGTCAACGCCGGCGGCAGCGCCGGTTCGACCGGCGGCGGCTACGGCGTGCAGGTCAACACCTCCGGCTCGGGCACGGCCTTGGCCATCATCGGCGGCACGGTCACCGACGGCGGCGTCGGCGCCTTTGCCATCGGCACGGGTTCCGCCTTCATCGTCGGCGGTGCCGGCGCCTCGATCACCGACACCTCGGGCTTCCCGGCCATCGAAGCCTTCGCGGTCGACGGCGCGGTGGTCATCGACAACCAGGCGACGGTGAACAGCGCCGGCGCCGGCATCGACGCCGAGAGCTTCGGCACTGGCACGGTCACCGTCGTCAATGGCGGCGCGATCACCGCGATCGATGAAGGCATCTTCGCCGCCACCGGCGGCGGCGGCGCTGTCGTCGTCTCCAACACCGGCGCGATCGGCGGAACGGCCGCGTCCGGCATCGTCGCCACCGTTACCGGCGGCGGCAATCTCACGATCGTCAACACCGGCGCCATCGGCACTGTCGGCAATCCCACGTCCGATCACGGCATCCTGGGCGCCCTCAGCGGCGGGGCCGGCGATTTGATCATCGTCGCCACCGGCGACACCTACACAGACGGCGCGGGCGCCTTCGGGGCCGGCGTCGCCGGCGTCCATGGCGGCACGGCCGGCACGGTCAATGTCTCCTTCGACGGCGTCATGGTCAGCGGCACCACCGGCGTCGCCGGGGCCATCTTCGGGGCGGGCAACGCCGACGGCGTCACCGTCACCGTCGGTGACGGCTCCACGATCACGGCGGGGACGGAAGGGACCGTCGCCGTCAACTTCGGCCTGGGCACGGCCACGACCGTCATCGGCAACGACGTCACCATCGATCCGGACGACTACGGGTCCCAGACGGTCTCGGCCGCCAACGACGCCACCGTCACGATCGGCGACAACGCCGTCATCGTCATCACCAACACCGACGGCGACGACATCGCCTACGGCGTCTACGCCGAAAGCGGCCAGGCGGCCGATGATGGATTGGGCGACGAATCCACCGAGATCACGGTCGGCGCCAACGCCTCCGTCACCATCGACGACGGCGCCGGCGGCGACGCCGACGGGGCCGGCGGCATCATCGGCGTGGCGACCGGCGCGGCCGGCTCGACGGCGATCACGGTCGGCAACGGCCTGAACCTGACGATCACCGGCAACAACGCCGTCGGCGTCGGCTCGACCAGCATCGGCGGCGACATCACCATCGCCACGGGCACGGGCACGATCGACATCCTCGGCCTCGACAGCGTCGACCTGACCGGCAACTTCCCGGGCTCGGCCGGCATCGGCGGGATTTCGGACACCGGCAGCATCTCGATCACCTCGGCGACCGGCATCTCGGTCAACAACGGGACGCTCGACGCGGCCGGCATCTTCGCCGAAACCGGCGGGGCCGGCTCGGTCACGGTGGTCTCCACCGGCCAGATCCTCTCCAGCGGCTCGGGTATCGCCGCGGAGGCGGTCGACGGCAGCATCGTGGTCAACAGCGGCGCCTTCATCGGGGCCTTCGGCGGCAACGGCATCAACGCCGTCAACACCGGTACGGGCGACACCTCGGTGTTCTCCACCGCCTCCATCACCAGCGTCCTGGGCAACGGGGTCAACGCGATCAACTCCGGGACCGACGGCTTCGTCCTCGTGGTGACCGGCGGCGGCACGATCACCGCCGGCTTCGACGGCATCGCGGCGATCGCGTCCGACGCGGCCAATACCCAGATCGTCCAGGTCAACAACAGCGACGCCATCAACGCCAACACCACCGGCGGCGTCGGCTACGGGATCTTCGGGGTTCAGGCCGGCAGCGGCAGCCTGGTGATCACCAACTCCGGCGCCATCGGCGGCGACGCCTTCTCCGGCATCGTCGGCGTTGACCTCAACGCCGCGGGCCAGATCGCCATCGTCAACAGCGGCGCCATCGGCACGGCCGGTAACGCCGTGACCGAGAACGGCATCGGGGCCCAGGCCTCGGCCGGCGCCGCCATCAACATCCAGTCCAACGCCGGCGCCATCTTCGCCGGGGTCAGTGGCATCCGCGCCGACTCCACCAGCACCGGCAACGTGCAGGTGTTCACCGCCGCGGCCAGCCCGATCACGGTGACCGGGACCACCGGCGCCGGCATCTGGGCCAACACCGCCGGCGGCTTCGTCGAGGTGGCCAGCAACAGCGCCATCGTCAGCGCCGGGGCGGGGATCATCGCCGCCAACACGACCGGCAACGTCACGGTCGGAACCAGCGCCTCGGTGGCCGCCACCGGCGGCAACGGCATCCAGACCAGCACCGGCGGCACGGGCGTCAGCGCCCTGACCATCGGCGGGGATGTCAGCGCCAGCGCCGACGGCGTCGCGGCCATCAGCGCCGCCACCACCGGCACGGGGGCCATCACGGTCGCCATCGGCAACGGCCGCACGATCAGCGCCGTCAGCGGCAGCGCCATCCGCACCGCTTCGGGCGGCGGCGCGGTCACCATCGGCACCGGCACCACCACGGCCGTCACCGGCGAGGGCGTCGACGCCACCAGCTGGGTTGTCGACCTCAACAACGCGGCCGGCGGCCTGACCACCTTCAACGTTGGCGCGGGCTCGGTCATCCGCTCGGGTGACCTCACCACCGCCGGCTACAACGACTTCGCCATCCGCGGCGTCGGCGGCAGCGTCGTCATCAACAACGCCGGCCGCATCAATGGTGTGGTCGACTTCAGCGGCCTGACCGGCAACGTGGTGTTCAACAACAGCTCGGTGACCAGCTGGCACACCACTGGAACCTCGACCTTCTCGGCCGGGGCGGACGTGCTGAACAACACCGGCGCCATCTTCACCAACGCCGGCGGCGTGGCCACCACCTTCGCCTTCGGCGCAGGGGCCGACACCTTCACCAACAGCGGCCTGCTGGTGGTGGGTGAGCCGACCCTGGCGGCCTCGACCCTGACCATCACCGGTCTGGAAACCTGGGGCAACAGCGGCCGCATCGTCTTCGGCTCCAGCGGCACGGGCCTGACCGCCGTCTCCGACGGTCAGATCAACGACCGCATCCTGGCTTCGGGTACGACCTTCACCGGCTCGGGCGGCAGCCTGCTGTCGATGGACGCCAACCTCGGGGCCACGGTCCAGACGAGCTGCGCCGTCCTGACCGCCGCCGACTGCCTCAGCCTCACCGGCGGCAGCACGGCCGGATCGACCTCGATCCTGGTCAACGACGCCAGCGGAACCGCCTTCGGCGCCTTCAACCCGGACGGCATCGTGCTGGTCGACGTGGCCGGCGCCGGGACCACCGCCGCCAGCCACTTCTCGCTGAACGCGGCCTCCGACTTCTGGCGCGCCGACCTCAACTCGGCGGACGGCGTGCTCGACAAGGGCCTGTTCTTCTACGACCTGACCCTCAACGGCAACAAACAGCACGTCCTGGTCGGCCTGCCCGACAGCGAGGCCTTCGAATTCACGACCTTCGGGGCGGCCCTGTCCAGCATCTGGCAGACCACCACCGGCGTCTGGTTCGAACGCCAGGCCGACCTGCGCGACCAGCTGGACTCCAGCGACGGCGGCGGCGCGGGCGTCTGGATGAAGGTCGTCGGCTCCACCGCCAAGCGCGACCGGATCCAGGGCTACGAGCTGTTCGGGGTGAACTACGCCTTCGACACCTCCTACGACCAGGACACCGTCGCCCTGATCGGCGGCCTGGACTTCACGGGCGGCGGCTCGGCCGGGTCTTGGGTCCTCGGTGGTCAGATCGGCTACGTCGACAGCGACATCACCTACGACAACTCCTCGACCCTGACCTCCTTCGAGGGCATGACCCTGGGTGTCTACGGCAGCTATGTCACCGGCGCCTTCTTCGTCGACGGCATCGTCAACGCCAACATGCTGGACTACGACCACCAGGCCATCACCCTGGCCCCGGTCGGCTCGAACGTCTTCACCGGTTCGGTCGACACTCTCGGCTTCCAGGTCGAGGGCGGCTGGACGGTGCCGCTCGGCGCCAACGGCTTCTTCGAGCCGCTGGCCTCGGTGTCCTACGCCAGCACGGACGTCGACGCGATCAGCGTCCCGGGCGCCGACATCGCCTTCGACGACATCACCAGCCTGCGCGCCAGCCTCGGCGGCCGGATCGGCATCAACGCCGATCACGGGACCTTCTCCACCAAGTGGGCCCTGACCGCCCGCTACTGGAACGAGTTCGAGGGCGAGAACACCGTCAGCTTCGACACCGGCCCCGGCTTCGACCTGACCGATGACTTCTCGGGCGGCTTCGGCGAAGTGGCCGGCACGGTGAACATCTTCTCCGGCGACGATCGCTTCTCGGCCTTCGTCAACGTCGGCACCAAGTTCCAGGACGACTACCAGTCCGTCGACGGAAGCCTCGGCGTCCGCTGGCGCTGGTAGGCGGCTCGCCACCTCCAGATCGTGGACGGGCCGGTCGCAAGACCGGCCCGTTTGCATTCCACTGCCGCAAACCGTTGCGGCGGCCCCATGCGGGCCTGACTAAACCCCTATTCCGCCCCAATCGAACCTCAACAGGATCCCTATGCCAAAAGCCGCCGCCGCCCCCGTCGAAGCCACCTACGTCGACCGCCCGGACCTGGCCGAAACCTTCGCCGAAGCCGCCCGAGAAGTCATCGGTCAGGTCGAAGCCGGGGCCGGTGTCGAAGCTGACGGTGTTCTCGCCCTCGAACTCGTTCCAGTAG
>SDZP01000261.1 GCA_004144935.1 Caulobacteraceae bacterium
CCCCGATAGGGGAGGTACTGGAGTTGAGGTATATGCCCGAGCACGCCTTCACCCTCCGTCCCCGCCCCACCGTCCCCGTCGAGGGCGACAAGCCGTTTCCGGTGCGGCGCATCCTCTGCGTCGGCCGCAACTACGCCGCCCACCGGGCCGAGATGGGCGGCGACGACCGTGATCCGCCCTTCTTCTTCGCCAAGCCGGCCGACGCCATCGTGCCGCCGGGCGAGAATGTGCCCTACCCGCTCGCCACCGCCGACCTGCATCATGAGATCGAGCTGGTGGTCGCCATCGGGCCGGACGGCATCTTCGGCTATGCCGTCGGGGTCGACCTGACCCGCCGCGACCTGCAGGCCGCCGCGAAGGCCAAGGGTCAGCCCTGGGACGCCGCCAAGGGCTTCGACCATTCGGCCCCGATCAGCGCCATCCGCAAGCTGGCCAACCTGGGGGACGCTCCGATCGGCCTGTCGGTGAACGGCGAGGTGCGCCAGAAGGCCCGCATCGGCGACATGCTCTGGTCGGTGCCGGAAATCCTCGAGCAGGCCCGCCTGCTGTGGGACGTGCAGGCCGGCGACCTGATCTTCACCGGCACGCCCGAGGGCGTCGGTCCGGTCCAGAAGGGCGATCTGATCGAAGGCTCGGTCGAAGGGGTCGGTTCGCTCAGCTTCGAGATCGTCTGATGAAGCTCTACAGCGCCTGGCGGGCGTCGGGACCCTATCGCCTGCGGATCGCCCTGGCGCTCAAGGGCCTGCCCTACGACTACGTCCCTGTCGATCTGGTCGCCGGGGAGCAGCGCAGCGAGGCGTATGGCGCCGTCAACGCCCAGCATCTGGTGCCGACCCTGGACGTCGACGGCGAACGGATGACCCAGACCCTCTCCATCCTGGAATGGTTGGAGGAAACCCATCCCGAGCCGGCGCTCCTGCCCAAGGCTCCGCTGGACCGCCAGCGGGTGCGGGCGATGTGCGGCGTCGTCGCCTGCGACATCCACCCGGTCAACAACCTGCGCATCCTCAAGCAGCTGAGCGCCTTCGGCATCGACGAGGCCGGGCGATCGCGTTGGGTCGCCCGCTGGATCGACGAGGGGTTTTCGGCCTTGGAGCCGATGATCGTCCGGCATGGGGCCGGCTATGCCTTCGGGGACACCCCGACCATGGCCGACTGCCTGCTCGTGCCGCAGATCTACAACGCCAACCGCTTCGGCGTCGACCTGAGCCCCTACCCGGCGCTGGTCGCCGCCGGGGCGCACGCCCTGGACCACCCGGCCTTCAAGGCCGCCCACCCCAACCTGCAACCTGACGCGAAGGCCTGATTCATGCTCGAGGACCTGAAAGCCAACAACCGCGCCTGGTCGAAGAAGAAGACCGAGGTCGACCCCAACTTCTTCAAGCGGCTGGAAAACCAGCAGAGCCCGAAATACCTGTGGATCGGCTGTTCCGACTCCCGTGTCCCGGCCAACGAGATCGTCGATCTCGACCCGGGCGAGCTCTTCGTTCACCGCAACGTCGCCAACCTGGCCCCGCCGCAGGACGCCAACTATCTCAGCGTCCTGCAGTTCGCGGTCGATGTGCTGAAGGTCGAGCACGTGCTGGTCGTCGGCCATTACGGCTGCGGCGGCGTCGCGGCGGCGGTCGACGGCAGGCGGCGCGGCCTGGTCGACCACTGGCTGCACCCGATCCGTGAAGTCCATGAGCACCACCGGCACGACCTGGACGCCATCGACGGCGACCGGGCCAAATGGGACCGGCTGGTCGAGCTGAACGTCATCCGTCAGGTAAAGAACGTCGCCTCGGACATCTTCATCCAGGACGCCTGGGCCCGGGGCCAGACCCTGAACGTGCACGGCTGGGTCTATTCCCTGCACAACGGCCTGGTGAACGATCTCGGCGTCACGGTCAGCAACCTCGACGAAGTGTCCGACCGGCTGCACGACTTCTAGCCCTTCATCCGGGCATCCTGGCGATCTCGGGCGTGGGGCCCTACTCCCCACCCCGCAGCTTGGCCACCAGACCCTTCAGGTCGACCTTGCCGGTCGACAGCGCCCCGGCCCGGAAGGCCCGGCCGGCGATCCACATGACCAACGCCACGGTGGCCAGCATCAGCAGGCCGGTGGCGATCACCTGCCAGATCGGCGGGCCGAAGGCGGCGCGGGCGGTCATCATGAAGGGCGTGAAGGGCGGCACCCAGGAGAGGATCTCCAGGGCCGGCGTATCGGGCCGGCGCAGGGCCTGGCTGAGGAAGATCACCGGCACGGTCAGCAGGATCATGATCGGCCCCAGCAGGGTCTGGGCCTCACGGGTGGTCTCGCAGAAGCTGCCGATGGCGGTGAACACCGAGGCGTACATCAGGTAGCCGCAGATCAGGTAGAAGGCGAAGTAGAAGAGCAGGCCGCCGCTGAACAGCACCCGGCCGATGTCGGCCGCCTGGGCCGGGGCGAAGACGTTGAGCAGCACGGCCCCGACGCCGCCCCAGACGCCCAGCACCGTGAAGGTCACCCCGGCGACGCCCAGGATCTTGCCGAACAGGATCTCCGGCACCGTGGCCGAGGACAGCAGCACCTCCAGCACCTTGGACGACTTCTCCTCGATGACGCCGTTCAGCAGGATGCCGGCCCCGGTGAAGATGACGCTCCACAGCAGCATGGCGGCCCCGAAGCCGATCAGGCCGGGGAGCCGGGTGAGCAGGGAGGCCTTGCCGGCGGTCTTGGGCGAATAGTCGGTGACCTTCGGCTGCAGCGCCTTGGCCTCGGCCAGCAGTTCAGGGCTGACGCCGGCCGCCTCCAGCCTGTCCTGCTCCATGCGGCCGGCGATGGCCGACCGGATGGATTCGGTGGCCCCCAGCAGGGGATTGTCGGTCCAGACGTCGACGGCGACCGCCTCGCCCTGGCCGTGGATGACGAAGGCGCCGGCCAGCTTGCGCTTGCCGGCCAGGCGATTGTCGCCGGCCAGCCAGGGCTTCAGCGCCGGTCCGATGGCGGCGGGGTCGGCGGGCAGGGACACCGGCGGGGCGACGATCTCGTTGCGGGGCCGGCCGATGTTGTTCTTCGCGGTCAGCGCCTCGCGGGCCGGGGCCAGATAGATTTGGCCCGGCGTCTGGTCGATCAGCACCAGGGCCGGCGGCGGCGAGGAGGCCTCCATCCAGCTGCTGGCTCCCATGACCAGCGCCATGCCGAGCGGCAGGGCCAGCATCGACAGCCAGAAGCCGACGGTGCGGACATAGGCGACGTATTCGCGCTGGGCGATGCGGAGCAGGCGTCTCATGCGGCCATCTCCGGGCTGTCGAGCTGTTCGCCGGTAAGGACGATGAAGGCGTCGTGCAGGCTGGGCTCGCGCAGTTCGAAGCGCTGGATGTCCAGCCCTTGGGCGAAGGCCGTCTTCAGCGCCTCCTGGCCGGACGCCTCGGGCTTGAGCGCGCAGACGTGGCGCTGGCCGCCGGCAGCCAGGGGCGTGCTGCTGACGCCCGCGATGCCCGGCAGGGCGCCGGCGGGGGCGGCGTCCAGATGACCTTCCAGCACCAGGGCCCGGGGCGCGCGGTCCTTGGCCTCGGCGACGGTGCCGTCGAAGGCCTTCCGGCCCTTGGCCAGCAGGACGACGTGTTCGCAGAGGCGTTCGGCGTGCTGCATGACGTGGGTCGAGAAAACCACCGTCGCGCCGCGCTGGGCGAGGCCCCGGATGGTGGCCTCCAGGGTCTGCTGGTTGACCGGGTCGAGGCCGCTGAACGGCTCGTCGAGGATCACCAGTTCCGGCTCGTGGGCGACGGCGGCGATCAGCTGGACCTTCTGGGCCATGCCCTTGGAGAGCTGGCGAATCTGGCGGTTCTGGGCCTCGCCCAGGCCCTGCTCCTCGAGCATGATCCTCGCGCGGCGGCGGGCCTCGGGCGCGGGCACGCCCTTGAGGCCCGCCAGGAAGACGATGGCCTCGACCGGGGTCATGCGGCGGTAGAGGCCGCGTTCCTCGGGCAGAAAGCCAATGCGGTCGCGGACGCTGCGGCCGTCGGGCGCGCCCAGCACGCTCAAGGTCCCGGCGGTCGGCTCGCTGAGGCCCAGCACCATGCGCAGGGTCGAGGTCTTGCCGGCCCCGTTGGGGCCGAGGAAGCCAAGGATGCGGCCGCGTTGGGCCGTGAAGCTGAGGTCATCGACGGCGGTGAAGGCGCCGTAGCGCTTGGTCACGTTGGTCAGGGATAACGCGGCGTCGGTCATCATCCCAGATTGGCCTCGGAGGGTTAACTTAGGATTCCCTTCTCCCGCTCATCGGAGAAGGATTACGGGGCCGCCGCTCTCACCCGCAGGATGGCCTCGACGATCTTGTCGCGGTGCTTCAGCCCCAGCATGTCGGCATGGCCCGCGTCGTCGAGATTGACGTGAAAGCCCGTCTTGCTGACCCGCGCCGGCTCCGACTGGAACCTCTTCCAGTCGGACAGCGCGCCCTGCCGCGGCGGGCCGGCGGTGACGACGCCGATCGGCAGGTCGGGATCGTACGGGGCCACCACCTTGCCCTGCTCGGAGCTGGCCAGCCAGCCGGAGACCTCGCGGGCCGACCAGCGGTTGTGGCGGCCGGATGCAAAGGCCCTGCGCTTTTCGCGGGCTGCGGCCGGGGGCAGGCCGATGCGGTCGCCGATGGCCGGACCCAGCGGCGCGAACAGGCCAAGGGTGGCGCCGATGCCGGCCAGGTGGGAGACCGTGCCGAAGCGGCCGATCCAGGTGCGGGCGATGGGCAGGTCGGCGGCTTCCGGCGGGGCGGCGTCGAGCAGCACCAGGCCCGCCACCTTGTCGCGGTTGCGGGCGGTGAACAGCCGCAGGTGCAGCCCGGCCATGGAATGTCCGACCATCAGGTAGGGACCGGCCTCGCCGGAGGCCGACAGCAGCTTTTCCAGGTCGCCGACGATGGCGGCGCTGTCGCGCGGAGCAGGTCCGGGGTCGGAGCGCCCGAGGCCGGCGCGGTCATAGGCGCAGCTGCGCACGCCCCTGGCCGTCAGGCCTTCCTGCACCGCCCCGAAATCGGCCGACAGGCCGAAGGCGCCGGCTTCGAAGACGACCAGAGGGCCGGCGGCGTCGGCGGGACCGGCGCAGACCAGGTTCAGCTTGCGGCCGCCGATGTCGACCAGGCGACCGGGCGGGTTGACGGAGGCGATGGCGGTCACGAGGCCTCCAAGGGCGATCGAGAGGAGAAGACCAAGCAACAGGACGCCGGCCGCGCGGCCGGCGTCCTGTTGCTTGGTCTTCTCCTCTCGATC
>SDZP01000262.1 GCA_004144935.1 Caulobacteraceae bacterium
CTGTTCAACGACGTGATCCGCAAGGTCTGCATGCCGCTGGTCAAGGGCGGCGACATCACCCAGCTCGCCAAGTCCTTCGGCATGAAGCAGAAGAAGCGCGACATGGTCTGGGAAAAGACCTGGGCCCAGGGCTTCAAGGTCACCCTGCGCGAGCAGGGCGTGAACAAGAACATCTGCACCGTCACCGTGCAGCACCCGATCGACGGCCTGACCGCGACCATCACCGACGTCCACAACCGCGTCATCTATGACGGCTGGACGCTCGAGGATAACGCCAAGCGCACCACCGACATGGAGCGCACCAACCGCAAGTGGTCGCACTTCTCGGGCAACACCCGCGAGGACATCGTGCTGGTCACCACCCGCAAGGTCGGCGGAACCCCGGTCAATTCCAAGTACGACCAGACGGACATCATCTACGCCGTCACCACCTACTAGGCTCCTGAAGGCCGGCGGGACGACCCGCCGGCCGCTTTCCAGATCGGGACGACCCGGCTTTCAAAGGGATCCCCTCATGGCCTGGATCGTCCTCGTCATCGCCGGCCTGTTCGAGACCGGCTGGGCCGTTGGCCTGAAATACACCGACGGCTTCACGCGCCTCTGGCCGACGGTCTGGACGGCCTTCGCCCTCGTCGTCTCCATGGCCCTGCTGGGCTGGTCGATCAAGACGTTGCCTCTCGGCACCGCCTATGCGGTCTGGACCGGGATCGGCGCGGTCGGCACGGTGATCGTCGGCATCATCCTGTTCAAGGAACCAGCCACGGTGGCGCGACTGCTCTGCGTCGGCCTGATCGTGGCCGGCATCGTCGGCCTGAAGATCTTCAGCCCGCCGGGCGGCTGAGGCCGCCCTGCTCCCGACTTTGAGCCCCCGATTTTGGGGCTGACCGACGACGGCGGAACGGGCCTCTGGTCTCCTCAGGTATGGAGAGCAGACCCGTGCGCGCAAACCTTGTCGCCGTCGCCGCCACATTGGCCGTCGCTGCCCCCGCCCTGGCCCAGGGGCCGGTGGACAGCCTCACCGGCTTCAGCCAGGCGGCCGCCGCCTGCAGCGCCATGGTCGAAGCCGGCGGAACCGCCCCGGCCGTCGCCGCGGCGGGCAAGACGGCGAGCCTGGTCACCGGCGGGACCGACGCGCCCCTGCTGCAGAGCCATTTCTTCAAGGACGCGGCCCGCGTCGACTGGTGGACCCGCCCCACGTCCGACGGCCGGGTGCAGATCGGCTACGACGCGGCCAAGGGGCAGTGCCGCGTCTTCCTGTTCGGGGTTCCCCGCCGCGACGCCGCCCAGCGGGCGCGGAACGCCCTACCGGCCGGCTGGTTCGCCTATGAGGACGGCAAGACCTGGGTTCGCCGCCGCGACGACGGAACGCTGACGGTCATGACCGTTCACCAGGGAGACGAGAGCAAGGGCGTCGGGCCCACGACCCTGACGGCCCTGGCCCACGTCTGGCACAACACCGCCAAATAATCAGGCCGCCGCGGCCAGTTTGCCGTCCAGCCAAGCCAGGCAGCGATCGGCGACGGCCTCCCAGCCGGGCTCGCCGGGCAACCAGTGGCTCATGTCCTCGAACACCACCGTCTCGCCGCCCATCTTCCGGGCGGTCTGGCGGACGGTGGCGGCCGGATGGATCAGGTCCCTGCCGCCGGCCATGGCCAGCACCGGCAGGCCGGGTCTGGCCGACACCTGGGTGGTCATGAACGGGTCCAGCCACCAGTTCAGCGTTTCCCACAGCGCCCGGCCGCTCTCGGGGACCATCCGGGCGAAGGCGGCCTTGCGGGCGTCGCTGTCCAGGCGATCGAGGCTGTAGCCGTTGGCCAGGCCCCGGTCGGGGGCGACCGACTGCAGCCAGAAGGCGCCCAGCGCATACAGGCTGACGGCGCTGGCCCCTTCCTCCATGGTCGAGCCGTAGACGCCCCAGGGCGCCGAGGGGGCCAGCAGCACCAGGGCCGCCAGCGGCGCCTTGCGGGCCGTCATCTGGGCGACCAGGCCGCCCAGCGAATGACCGATCAGCACCGGCGGCGCCGCGCAGGCGGCGCAGATGGCGGCGATGTGGTCGGCGTAGTCGCTCATCGACCTGCCGGCCGGATCGGTCCCCGGCGAATGGCCGGGCAGGTCGGGGGTCAGCACGAGGTGGCCCGCCGCCTCAAACGGCGTCTTGAAGTCGTCCCAGATCCAGCCGGCGCAGAAGGCGCCATGAACCATGACGATCGGCGGTCTGGTCGACGTCGGGCCCGGGCTCAAGACTTCGGCTTCGCGGCCGGCTTCTTGGCGGAGGCCTTCTTGGCCGGCGCCTTGGCGGTCGGGACAGGCTTGGCGGCCGCCTTGGGTGCGGCGGCCTTCTTCGCCGGTTTGGCGGCAGGCGCTTCCGCCACCTCGACGGCGGCAGCCGCGGCCTTTCCGGCGGCCGGTTTCTTCGCCGCCGGGGCCGGCGCGACCTCGACTGTCCTGGCGGCCGGTGTCGTCTTGGCCGTCGGCCTGGGCGCATTCGCCTTCGGCTTGGCCGCCTTCGCAGCCGGCGCCTTGGCGGCCGGCGGCGGTGGCGTCGCCTCGGCTATCACCGCCGCAGCCGCGGTCTTGCCCGGCTTGGCCTTTGCGGCGGCCTTCGGCTTGGCCGGGACCTTGGCCGAAGCCGTCTTCGCCGTCGCCGTCTTCACCGCCGGCGGATCGGCGGTCAGGCCCTTGCTGTCCAGCCAGGCGGCGATGTCGGCGATCACCTGGTCGGTGCCAGGCTCATCGACGATCCAGTGGGCGTTGTTGGGGTATTCCAGATAGTCGCCGCCGACCCGGCCGTACTTGGCCCCCACCCGGCGGATGTCGGCGATCGGGGTGGCGCGGTCCTTGGCTCCGCCGATGGTCAGCAGCGGGATGGTGACCTTGGTCTCGTCGATGGTGGCGATCCGGTGCTCGTCCTTCTCCGGATAGGCCAGGTCGTTGTAGACCGCGCCGCTGTCGTAGACGGCGGTGGCGTAGATCTCGGCATGGCGGGCGGCGGGCACCCGGTTCAGCACCCCCCATTTGAAGCCGGTCGGCCAGATCTTGTGGGACTTGGTCTCCGGCTTGCCGGAGAACAGGATGTTGCCGAAGGTCACCGCCTGAGCCAGGGCGCTGCCGCTGCGGGCGTCGGCGGGGGAGGCGGGGGTCAGCAGCACGGCGGCCCGGCCGACGCCGCGCTCGGCCAGCTTCTGGACGATCAGCCCGCCCATGGAATGGCCGAACAGCACCGGCGGCTGGCCGGTCTCGGCCTCCAGCTGGCGCGCCGCGGCCTCCATGTCGTCCACATAGTCCTTGAGCCGCAGGCTGGGCAGGTCGGCCGGCGGCTTGCCGACGGTGCGCTTGTCGGGCCGCAGGGTCGGGGTCTCGACCCGCCAGCCCTTGGCGCGGAAGGCCGGCGCCAGGCGATCCCAGGCCTGGCCCGTCGAGCCCACGCCGTGGATCATCAGGATCGCACCACTCATCGCCGTCTCCGCATAATGTCTGAAGGCTTCGACGACCTGATCGTAGGCCGCGCGCTTGAACGGTACGATGAGCCCGGGCGCCTCGTCGAGTCGCGCCCATCGCCAGGCGTCGAATTCGGGCGTCCCATGGGCGTCCAGCCGGACCTCCTTGTCCTTGCCGGTGAAGCGCATGGCGAACCACACCTGCTTCTGGCCGGTCCAGCCCTTGGTGAACTTCGAGCCCCGCGCGTAGGGGGGAAAGTCGTAGGTGATCCAGCCCTTGGTGCGGCCGAGGATCTTCACCGACCGGATCCCGGTCTCCTCTTCCAGTTCCCGGCGCGCGGCGGTCTCCAGGTCCTCGCCCGGATCAACGCCGCCTTGCGGAAACTGCCAGCGATGCGCCGCGTCCGCGCCCGCGCGGCGGCCCAGCCAGACGCGGCCGTCGCGATGAAACAGGACAACCCCGACGTTGGGGCGATGTTTGGGATATGAGTCGGTCAACGTCCGCTGAGTAGAGCAGACGCGGGGGCGAGCTGGAAGCCGCGGCCCTCCAGCGACCGCGTCCAGACCGCGGCGCTCTCCAGGGTCACCGGATAGGCGAAGCCCGAGCCCATGGCCTGGCCGTTCGACCGCGCCCCGGCTTCCAGAGCCGCGAACTGGCGGGCGATGGCCTCGGCCGACAGGTCCTCGTCGACGATGCGGTCGGCGCTGGCGCGGGGCGGGCCCGAACCCTTGCGGGCGGCCAGGCCGTCGTCGATGAAGGCGACGCCGCGCGATTTCAGCACGCCGCTGAACGAGCTCATCGCCGGGCCGGAGGTCACGAACCGTCCGCCCAGGTAGTTGGTGACGCCGAAATAGCCGCTGGCCCGCGACAGCACCCATTCGGTCTTCTTGACGATCTCGCCCGGCGCGCCGCCGGCCAGCAGGGTGTAGGGGCCCGGGTCGTTCTGCGGATAGTCGGCCGGCTCCATCGGCGTCTCCAGCAGCACCTCGTGACCGTGAGCGCGGGCCAGGTCGATCCAGCTCTGCAGGCCCTCGGCATAGGGGGCGAAGGACAGGGTCACTTCCGGCGGCAGCAGCTCGATGGCGCGGCGGGTGTAGGCCGGGTTGAGGCCGAGGCCGCCGATGACCAGGGCCACCTTGGGTTTGCCGTTGGCGGTGAAGGGGCGGGCATAGGCCTGCCACGGCTTGCGGCCGTCGCCGCCGATGACCGGCAGCAGGGCGCCGCCGGGACCGGGTGCGGTCAGGCCGGCGAGCGGGGCCTGGGCCAGGGCGGCGCCGGCGACGGGAACCAGCGGACCGTCGGCCCCTTCCAACCGCCCGCCCTCGGGCAGGGTGATGATGGCCGAGCCGCCGACCATGCCGTTGTCGGCCAGTTCGATGGGGGTGTCCGACAGCATCATCTCGTCGGTGGTGACCAGCGGAACCTCGCCCTCGTCGGCCAGGGCCTCCTTCCAGCCCGGCACCTCGGAGCCGGCGGCGGCGGCATGGGCCAGCGACAGCCGCACCATCGGCGCCCCGGCCTTGGCGTCGCCCATCACCATGATCAGGGTGACCAGGGTCAGCAGGAATAGCAGGCCCGCGCCGCCGGCGCTGAGCCAGGGATTGTTGGCCACCTTCAAGGCAATCGCCCGCGCCTGCCCGGCCTTGCTAGCCGGCGGGGTGGGCGGACGGTGCGAAATCTGCGGCTTGCGCGAGAACATGGGCGAGAGGCGCCGGGGACTGAGAAGGGTCCGGCGACTGTGCCCGGCTATGGTTAATGAACCATGCAAACCCCGTCATCCTAGGGC
>SDZP01000743.1 GCA_004144935.1 Caulobacteraceae bacterium
GAGGCCTGGATCAGCCCCGACAAGTGGCAGGCCTCGGTCGACGAGGCCCTGCGCCAGGCCCTGGTCAACCTCGACGCCGTGGCCTGCCCGGCCGGCGAGATGGACGTGGTGCTCGGCCCGGGCTGGAACGGGGTGCTGCTGCACGAGGCCGTCGGCCACGGGCTGGAGGGCGACTTCAACCGCAAGGGCTCGTCCGCCTTCTCGGGCCGCATCGGCGAGCGGGTGGCCGCGCCGGGCGTCACGGTCTTCGACGACGGCTCGATCGCCGGACGCCGCGGCTCCCTGACCATCGATGACGAGGGCACCCCCACCGAGCGCACCATCCTGATCGAGGATGGCATCCTCAAGGGCTACATGCACGACCGCATGAGCGCCCGGCTGATGGGCATGGAGGCCACCGGCAACGGCCGTCGCCAATCCTACGCCCACATGCCCATGCCGCGCATGACCAACACCGGCATGCTGGGCGGCGAGCACAAGTTCGACGAGATGATCGAGAGCACCAAGCGGGGGCTCTACTGCGCCAACTTCGCCGGCGGCCAGGTGGACATCACCAACGGCAAGTTCGTCTTCCAGTGCACCGAGGCCTACCTGATCGAGGACGGCAAGATCACCCGGCCGGTCAAGGGCGCCACGCTCATCGGCGACGGCCCCACCGCGCTGACCAAGATCACCATGATCGGCGACGACTTCTGCTTCGATCCCGGCATCGGCGTCTGCGGCAAAGCCGGCCAGGGCGTGCCCGTGGGCGTCGGCCAGCCCAGCCTGAAGATCACAGGCCTGACGGTGGGCGGCTCGTCGCTGTAGAGGCGCGCTAGTGCAGCGCCGTCCGGTCCACTGACTGCCGGTCGCCATCCACCTCCGCCTGGGGCAGGGCGTGGGTGTCGCTGGCGCCATGGGCCCACTTCTTCAAGACCGGGCTGAGCGCCAGGAACACCACACCTGTGGCGACGCCGGCCAGGCCGATCTTGAGGAAGACGTCGCTGTAGGTGGCCAGGGCCTTGCCGGGGTCGCCACAGGTGTGGTGTTCCTGGCGCTCAGCCCGGTCTTGAAGAAGTGGGCCCATGG
>SDZP01000263.1 GCA_004144935.1 Caulobacteraceae bacterium
TGCGTGACGGCCGGGT
This sequence comes from Caulobacteraceae bacterium, assembly GCA_004144935.1. Classification (GTDB taxonomy): domain Bacteria; phylum Pseudomonadota; class Alphaproteobacteria; order Caulobacterales; family Caulobacteraceae; genus Caulobacter. The sequence goes on from SDZP01000263.1 coordinate 17, forward strand.
CTCGCGCACCGCCAGGATGGCGAAGGAAAAGACCACCCCGATGGCCCCCAGCAGCAGGAAGCAGTTGCGCCAGCCCAGTTTCGGTCCCAGCACCCCGGCGACCAGCAGGCTGACCCCGACCCCCAGCGGCACCCCGATATAGTAGAAGCCCGAGGCGAAGCCGCGCTTCTCCGGCGGAAAACGGTCGGCCAGCAGCGACATGGCCGTCGGCGTGAGCGCCGACTCGCCGATGCCGATGAACACCCGCGGCAGGGCCAGGCTGAGAAACCCGCGCGCCAGGCCGGAGGCGGCGGTCAGGGCGCTCCAGACGAACATCGCCCCGGCGATCAGCCGCGGCCGATGCACCAGATCGGCCAGCGCCCCCATAAACAGGCCGGCGACCGCATAGAAGACCAGGAAGACCAGCCCGGTCAGCAGCCCGAACTGGCCGTTGCTGAGGCCCAGGTCCGGCACGATGAAGTTGGCGAAACTGGACAGCAGCTGGCGGTCCACGAAGTTCAGCACGTTCATCAGCATCAGCATGACGAGCAGGCCATAGTCGCCGGCCGACACGCGAACGCCCCCGCCGCCCACGGTGTTCGTGGCGTCCATCGCGTCTCTCCCTGCCGGTACGCGTCGCCAGCTGGCGCTTCTGTCTGACCGACAACGGACTGTCGCGCGCGCGATGCGCTTGGACAACCCTCCACCGTCATCCCGGCCGGAGCGCGGAGCGCCGGGTCGCCTGCGCCGCCCGGCATGACGACTGGAGACGAAAACCAACAAAATGAAAAATGGACGCGACCGTCCACTTGTAAAAGTGGACGCGAGCGTCCAGTTATCCGCCATGACCGCCCCTCGCCCCTTGCGAAGCGACGCCGCCCGGCGTCGAAGCGCCGTTCTGACGGCCGCCGCCGAGGTGTTTGGCGAGCAGGGGATCGACGCGCCGCTGGAAGCGGTGGCCGATCGAGCGGGTGTCGGAAGGGCGACATTGTATCGGAACTTTCAGGGCCGGAACGCCCTTATCCGCGCAGTGCTGGATGAGGCTTTCGATGTGCTGGAAGCTCGGGCGTCCGACCTTGCCGACCAGCCCGGCGGACTTTTCGACCTGATCGAGGACATGGCGTTCATTCAGGAACAGGCCGGCGCCCTGGCCGACGCCCTGCGCAAGGCCGATCTCGGCGCCGGACAGGCGCGCCGCATCCAGGCCCGCATCCGGCGCCTCTTCCGCAAGCCGATCCGCGCCGCGCGCCGGGCCGGGCTCGTGCGCCCGGATCTGGACGCCGACGACGCCCTGCTGATCACCCGCATGCTCGGCGGCGCCCTGCGCGGCGCGGCCGTGGACGGGCGGCGCGAGCGGGCGGTCGCGCTGCTGCTCGACGGACTCACCGCGGGGAGCCGGGCGCATGCATAGGCTCCATCAGCAATCGGACTTAGCCCCAACCTTTCCGCTCATCCCGGCGAACGCCGGGAACCAGTTCGTAGAGCGCGGTGCTTGTGGCCTTGGCGCAGTTGGCCGGCCTTGTGTCCTCCGCCCTACCTCGCGAGGCGGGTACGAACGCCAATTAGGACAGGCAGAGCCCTATGAACTGGGTCCCGGCGTTCGCCGGGATGAGCGGATGTTGTTGGAGGCTGGAGATGCCCAGTAAGCCCAGACCCGCCCCCATCGTCTGGGCCCTGCATGAGCGACCGACCATTCCCGGCTCCGCCCCGACCCCGGACCACCATCCCCGCCTGCGCGTCGCCTACGGCCTGATCGGCCTGCTGGTCGGCCTGACCGGCGGCCTTGGTAACGCTCTGGTCAGCGTCAACCTCGCCACCTTCCAGGGGGCGCTGGGCCTCTCGCCGGTGGAGGCCGCCTGGATCCCCATCGTCTTCACCATGACCAGCGTCTGCGCTAGCATCCTGCTGTTCAAGGTGCGCCAGCAGTTCGGCCTGCGGCTGTTCGCCGAGCTCGGCCTCAGCGTCTACGTCCTGCTGATGATCGGCGACCTGTTCGCCCAGTCCTACGGCTCGACCCTGCTGGTCCGCGCCGCCAGCGGCTTCGTCGGATCCTGCCTGACCAGCATGGGCATCCTCTACATGCTGCAGGCCTTCCCGGCCGCCCACCGCATCAAGGCCATCATCATCGGCATGGGGCTTTCGACCCTGGCCATCCCCCTGGCCCGGCTGTTCTCCAGCGACCTCATCCAGGTCGCCGAATGGCGCGGCCTGCACATCTTCGAACTGGGCCTGGCCCTGCTGTCGCTCGGCGCGGTGACCATCCTCAAGCTGCCGCCGTCGGACAAATTCAAGGCCTTCGAAGGCCTCGACCTTGTCAGCTTCGGCCTGTTCGCCGGCGGCATGGCCCTGCTCTGCGCCGCCCTCGGCCTCGGCCGGGTGGTCTGGTGGACGGAAGCGGCCTGGATCGGCTGGGCCCTCTGCGGCGCACTGATCCTCATCGTCAGCGCCTTCGTCATCGAGCACAATCGCAAGAACCCGCTGTTGCAGACCCGCTGGATGGGCAGCGCCGACATCCTGCGCCTGGCGCTGGTCTCCATCCTGGTGCGGGTCATCCTCTCGGAACAGACCGTCGGGGCGGTCGGCCTGATGACGGTGGAGGGCATCGGCAGCGACCAGCTGCGCGGCCTTTTCGCCATCATCCTGATCGCCACCATCACCGGCAGCGCGGTCAGCGCCCTGACCATGAATCCGGCCAACCTCGGCCCGCCGCTGCTCGCCGCCCTCGCCCTGATGGCCATCGGCGCCTTCATGGACAGCGACGCCAGCAACCTGACCCGGCCGGAGAACCTCTACCTCAGCCAGGCCATCCTCGCCTTCGCCGCCTCCCTGTTCCTCGCCCCCGCCCTGCTGTTCGGCATCGCCCGCGCGATGGCCCAGGGCCCCAGTTACATCATCAGCTTCGTGGCCGTGTTCAGCGGCGCCCAGACGCTTGGCGGGCTGATGGGCTCGGCCCTGATCGGCACGGCCCAGGTGGCCCGCGAGAAGTTCCACTCCAGCCAGCTGGTCGAGCGCCTCAACCCGGCCGACCCGCTGGTCGCCCAGCGCCTGCAACAGCTCGGCGGGGCCTATGCCCGCACCCAGCCCGACGCCGCCCTGCGCCAGGCCGAGGGCGGCGCCCTGCTCGGCCAGCAGGCGACCCGCGAGGCCAACATCCTCGCCTACAACGACGTCTTCCTGGCGATCTCCGTGATCGCCGCCCTGACCTTCCTCTGGATCGGCTTCCTCTACCTGCGCGCCCGCCTGCGGACGCGACGGGAAGCCCTGGCCCTGCAGCGGGCGAACCCCGCCTCGGGCAATTTGTGAGATGACGATGACCGACACCCCCCAACCTGGCGCGCCCGTAACACCGCCTGTCCTTGCTGAAGAGATTCCGCCCAGCGGCTGGACCCCGCCCTTCAGCCGCCGCAGCCTGATCATCGGCGCCCTGGTCATCCTGGCCGGGCTGACCGCCATCCTCTTCGCCTGGAAGCTGCCGCCCTTCACCAGCGACATCCAGACCACCGATAACGCCTATGTCCGCGGCCAGGTGACCATCCTGGCGCCGCAGCTCAGCGGCTATGTCGTCGACGTCGCCGTGCAGGACTTCCAGGCCGTGAAGAAGGGCGATGTCCTCGTCCGCATCGACGACCGCATCTACCGCCAGCGGCTGGAGCAGGCCGAGGCGGGCCTCGCCGCCGCCAAGGCGAACCTCGCCAACAGCGCCCAGGCCACACGCGCCAAACAGGCCGGGGTCGGCGGCCAGCAGGCGGTGCTGGCCTCGGCCCAGGCGGGGCTGGCCCGCGCTCAGGCCGACATGCGCCGCGTCGACGACTTGGTCGCCGACGGCTCGGTCTCCCTGCGCGAACGCGACCAGACCCGCGCCGCCCTGCAACAGGCGCAGGCCGCCGTGCAGCAGGCGCGGGCCGGCGGCGAGGCCGCCCGCCAGGACGTGCTCTCCACCGTCGTCGGCCGCGGCTCCCTGGCCGCCGCCGTCGCCAACGCCGAGGCCCAGGTCCAGCTGGCCCGGATCGATCTCTCCAACACCGTCATCCTCGCGCCGCAGGACGGCCAGCTCGGCGAGGTCGCCGTCCGCAGGGGCCAGTATGTCGCCGCCGGCACGCAGCTGACCGCGGTCGTGCCGCGCCAGCTGTGGATCACCGCCAACTTCAAGGAGCGCCAGACGGCCAGGATGGCCCCCGGCGAGCGCGCCATCCTGCGCGTCGACGCCCTCGGCGGCGCCAAGCTCACCGGCGTGGTCGAACGCATCTCCCCGGCCAGCGGCTCGGAGTTCAGCGTCCTCAAGCCCGACAACGCCACCGGCAACTTCGTCAAGGTGGCCCAGAGGATACCGGTCCGTATACGCCTCGATCCCGGCCAGAAGTCGGCCGAGCGCCTGCGCGTCGGCATGAGCGTCGAGGCCCGGGTCGATACCTCGACGGGGGGCCTGTGATGCGCCGTCTTCTGCCGCTGCTGCTGACCGGCGCCGTCGCCCTGCAGGCCTGCGCCACCACCGCCACGCCGGTCCCCGCCACGGCCGCCGTCGCCGCTCCTGCCGCCTGGCGCACGGACCCGGGACCGGCCGTCGCCATCGACAAGGCCTGGTGGACCGGCTTTGGCGATCCGGTGCTCACCCGCCTCGTCGAGACCGCCGTCGCCAGCAACACCGACATCGCCATCGCGGCCGCCCGGGTCGACGAGGCCCGCGCCCAGACCCGGGTTTCCCGCGCCGCCCTGCTGCCCACTCTCGACGCCGGGGCCGGCGCCCAGGACGCCCGGTCCTTGAACGCCTTCGGCCAGCCGACCACCGCCTACAGCGCCCAGCCGCAGCTGACCTTCGCCTACGAGGTCGATCTCTGGGGCCGGCTGCGCGACCAGGACCGGGCCGCCCGCGCCGGCCTGCAGGCCAGCCGCGACGCCCGGGACGCCGTGGCCTTGAGCGTCGCCGCCGCCACCGCCAACGGCTACATCGTCCTGCGCGGCCTCGACGCCCGCCTGGTCACCGCCGGCGAGACCCTGGCCGCCCGCACCGAGGCCCTGCGGCTGGCGAAATCCCGCGCCGACGCCGGCTACACCTCCCGGCTCGAACTGAAGCAGGCGGAGGGCGAGTACCAGGCCGCCGCCCAGCAGATCCCGACCCTCAAGCTGGCCATCAGCCGCCAGGAGAATGCGCTCAGCCTGCTGCTCGGCCAGGCCCCGGCCGACATCCCGCGCGGCGCGAACCTGTTCGCCCTGACCCAGC
>SDZP01000744.1 GCA_004144935.1 Caulobacteraceae bacterium
GTTCACATCCGGCATCACGTTCCACCACGGGTTGTGGTCGTTGAACACGGCCGCGGCGTAGAAGGAGTAGCCCGGCTCGCGGGTGCCGGGCGGCGTGTACGGCCAGCCATGGCCGACGAACAGGTTCACGCCCTGGAGCAGCATGCGGTCGGCTTCGGCCTTCATGTCGAGCGGCGTGGCTGAAAAAGCCGGCGAATTCAGCCAGGTCCAGGTCTCGGCCGAGATCACCGGGCGGCCATACAGGTGGCCGGCCGACGTCGCCAGGCGGGTGAAGGAAAACTCGCGGTGCTGCGGCCCCTCGCCTTCCGGCAGCGCGACCAGGCGGTTGCTCGACATCGACACCGGCGGAAAACCATAGGTCTGGGATCGGAAGCGGGTCTTGTGGGCCCTGGCCCAGTCGTCCATCGGCTTCAGGTAGCGCTCGCCCACCAGTTCGGTCTGGGTCAGGGCCCAGTCGCGCCGCACCGCGCCGGCATGCTCGCCCTGGCCGCTGAAGATGACGGGCAAATGCGGCAGGATGTCGTAGCCGCGGCGCTTCCTGAATTCCTCGACGAAGTCCGCGGTCCAGTCGGTGCCGTAGACTTCGAGGCTGTCCGAGAACACCGCATACGGCGGCTGCTCGCCAAACGCCGCGAGCAGCGGCTCGGCCACCGTGTTCAGGTGGTGCTGCACCGCCTCGCGGCTGAGGTGGTCAAGTACGAAGCCATCGGCGCCAAGCGCGGGGCGCTTGACCTGCTGGCCGGTACGGCTGGCGATGTAGGCCAGTACGACCCGCTCGCCATCGGCCGGAGCGATGGCGGCGCGTCCTCCCGCATCCGCAACAGCCGCCAAAGGCTGCAGCTTGCCGGCCTCGTACTGCTTGGCGTTACCGGGAGCTTCGAAGGTCGCCAGCAGGCGTTCGCCGTTCATGATCGCCGGCAGCGCGAAGCTGGCGCTGCCCGCCGGCACCTCGATGCTGGCCATGCGCAGGCGCGCCGCCGCGTGCTCGATCTTGACGTGCGGTCCGCCGAAGGGCCTGCGGGTCGACATCACGCTGGGCTCGGGCTGGCCCTTCGGTGGCCC
>SDZP01000264.1 GCA_004144935.1 Caulobacteraceae bacterium
GGCGTCGTCTCTGCCAGCCCCAGGCCGTCGATCATCTGCGCCGTGGTCAGCCAGCCCTGCACCTCGACCGCCTGCTGCTGCAGCCAGGCGAGCATGGCGTAGGCCCCGCCGAAGGTCACCGCCGCCAGGGCCGCGAACACCTCCCCCACCCGGCTCAGCCAATGATCGGGCCCAAACGCGAGCACCACGGCCAGCAGGGGCGCCAGCCAGATCACCAGCCACAGGCCCGTGACGCCCAGGGTGCGCAGCCAGGGAACAGCCGCCTGCACCACCGTGGCCGGCCTGGCCGCCCGCCGGCTGCCGATCAGCCCGATCAGCGCCGCCGCCAGGATCACCACCGGGAATGGCGCGCTGAACACCGCCAGGGCCACGAAGGCCAGGATGGCGATGACCAGGTCGGTCCGCCCCTTGAGCGCCCGCTTGCCGACCCGCTGCAACGCCTCGGCGACCAGGGCGAGCACCGCCGCCTTCACCCCCCAGAAGGCCGCCGCCAGCCAGGGGGTCTGGCCGTGGGCCGCATAGAGCCAGGCCAGAGCTATGACCACAACGGCGCCCGGCAGCACGAACAGCAGCCCGGCCACCAGCCCGCCGCGCACCCCATGCAGCAGCCAGCCGATATAGGTCGCCAGCTGCTGCGCCTCCGGCCCCGGCAGCAGGGTGCAGTAGCTGAGCGCGTGCAGGTAGCGCGGCTCATCGATCCACTTCTTTTCGTCGATCCACTCGCGGTGCATCAGGGCGATCTGGCCGGCTGGACCGCCGAATCCCAGACAGCCGACCTTCAGGCTGGAGAGGGTGAAGTCCCGGAAACTCGGGACGGCTAGCTGGACATCACTCAAGGGTCGGTCTCCGCACGGCTCATCGCTCGGTGCTTGGGCGGGGCGCCTGACCGGGGGACCGCTCACCCCGGATGCCCTGAGATTTAGAGTGACCAACGAATGCTCGCAACAGGCCCCCGCCACACCAGCGCCTTGCCATGGCCTCAGCGCCCGGCGAAGGTGCCGGTCAATCAAGAAATCCGAGTGCTCTGGACTTGCCCTATCTGAACCGTTTCGCCCGCACGGCGCTCGTCGCCGCGTCGGTTGCCGCCCTTGCCGCCTGCGCCCAGGTCAAGAGCTTCCTCCCCGGCCAGAAGCCCGAGACTGTGGCGGCCGCGCCGGCCAAGGCGCCGAAACCGCCCAAGCAGGGCAAGGTCCCGCGCGGCGCCGCGCCGGCCGTCAATCCGCTGATCCTGCCGCCTGGCCAGTGGGCCCAGGCCTCGAGCGACGTCGCCGCCGATCCGGCAATCCGCTTCGGCGCCCTGCCCAACGGCATGCGCTACGCGCTGATGAAGAACGCCACCCCGCCCGGCGAGGCCGCCCTGCGCATGCATTTCCGGGCCGGCTCCCTGAACGAGGCCGACGACCAGCAGGGTCTGGCCCACTTCCTCGAGCACATGGCCTTCAACGGCTCCAAGGCCATTCCCGAAGGCGAACTGGTCAAGATCCTTGAGCGCCACGGCCTGGCCTTCGGGGCCGACACCAACGCCTCGACCAACTTCGACGAGACCATCTACCAGCTGAACCTGCCCAAGACCGACGACGAGACGGTCGATGTAAGCCTGCAGATGATGCGGGAGACCGCCGGAAATCTGCTGATCGAGGCCGACGCCGTCGACCGCGAACGGGGCGTCGTCCTGTCCGAGGAGCGGGCCCGCGATACCCCCGGCTGGCAGACCTACCGCAAGCGAATGGAATTCCAGATGAAGGGGCAGCTGCCCCCGAAACGCTATGCCATCGGCCAGGTCGAGATCCTCAAGACCGCCTCTCGCGACCGGATCGCCGCCTTCTACGACGGTTTCTACCGGCCCGAGCGCGCCACCCTGGTGATGGTTGGCGACTTCGACCTCGACGCCATGGAGGCGAAGATCAAGGCCCGGTTCGGCGACTGGACCGCCCGCGGCCCCGACGGCGGCGAGCCGGACCTGGGCCCGGTGGCCCCGCGCAAGCCCGAAGCCCTGGTCGCTGTCCAGCCGGGTTCTCCCACGGCCGTGCAAATCACCTGGCTGGCCCCGCCGCAGCTGCGCCGGGACAGCCTGGCCAAGCGCCGCGACGACGTCGTCGAGCAGCTGGGCTTCGCGGTTCTCAACCGCCGCTTCAACACCCTGATGCGCGGCGCCGAGCCGCCCTTCATCAGCGCCGGCGCCTTCCGGGGCGACCAGCTGCAGGCGGCCGAGGTCACCTCCATCGCCATCACCAGCCGCCCCGGCGAATGGCGCGCCGCCCTCATCGCCGCCATGGCCGAGCAGCGCCGCGCCGTGCAGTACGGCGTGTTGCAGCCGGAACTGGACCGCGAGGTCGAGGAATTCCGCGCCTATCTGAAGTCCCGGGTCGCCGGCGCCGCCACCCGCCGCACCCCGGCCCTGGCCGCCGACATCCTGGGTAGCCTGGTCGACGCCGAGGTGGTGACCAGCCCGGCCCAGGACCTCGAGCTGTTCGAGGCCATCGTGAAGGACCTGAGGGCCGACACCGTCTCGGCCACGCTCAAGACCGCCTTCACCGGCCAGGGTCCGCTGATCTTCCTGGCCACGCCCACCGCCGTGAACGGCGCCGAGGTGGCGGTCATGGAGGCTTATGACACTGCACTGAAGGGCGACGTCACCGCCCCCAGCGCGGTCGCCCAGGGCTCCTGGCCCTACGAGGCCTTCGGCGCGCCCGGCAAGATCGCTGAGCAGAAGGATGTCGTCGACCTCGACGCCACCTTCGTGCGTTTCGAAAACGGGGTGCGGCTGACCGTCAAGCCGACCAAGTTCCGCGACGACCAGATCATGGTCCGCGTCCGCATCGGCGACGGCACGCTCAGCCTGCCCGCCGACCGCCAGAGCCCGGCCTGGGCCGCCTCCTCGATCATCGAGGGCGGCCTTGGCAAGATCACCACCGAGGACATGGAGCGGGTCCTGGCCGGCCGCGTCTACGGCGCCGGCTTTGGCGTCGAGGATGACGCCTTCGTCCTGTCCGGCGGCACCCGGCCAGAGGACGCCGAGCTCCAGATGCAGGTGCTGGCCGCCTATGCCACCGACGCCGCCTGGCGGCCGGCCGCCTTCCAGCGGGTGCGCAACGTCGCCGCCACCTATGACGAGCAGTACCAGGCCACCACCAGCGGCGTGCTGGCCCGCGATCTCGCCGGCCTGCTGCACAGCGGCGACCGCCGCTGGACCTGGCCGACGCCGGCCGAAATCCGGGCCACCGAGCTGGAGCAGCTGAAGGCCGCCGTCGCCCCGGCCCTGGCCAGGGGTCCGATCGAGGTGGTCATCGTCGGCGACATCACCGTCGACAAGGCCATCGAGATCACCGCCGCCACCTTCGGCGCCCTGCCCTCGCGCCCGGCCTCCGCCGCCGCGGCCCTGCCGGCCGATGCCCGGGTCGTCGGCTTCCCGGCGCCCAACGCCACCCCGCAGCGCCTGGTCCACAATGGCCGGGCCGATCAGTCGGCCGCCCTGGTCGCCTGGCGCACCGACGATTTCTTCGGCAACGTCCAGCGGGCCCGCAACGTCAACGTCCTGGCCGAGGTGCTGAACCTGCGGCTGACCGCCGAGCTGCGCGAAAAGCAGGGGGCGACCTACTCCCCGAACGCCTCCGCCAACGCCAGCGCGGTCTGGACCGACTGGGGCTATGTCATGGCCAGTGTCGAGGTGCCCCCGGCCCTGGCGACAGGCTTCTTCCGCGATGTGGACAAGATCGTCGCCGACCTGCGCGACACCCCGCCGACCGAGGACGAGATGACCAGGGCCAAGAAGCCCTACCTCGAACGTCTGGCCCGCAATCAGAAGACCAACGAGTTCTGGGCCGGCCAGCTGGGCGGGGCCCAGACCGACAGCCGCCGCCTCGACGCCGTGCGCTCGCAGCTGGCCGGGGTCGAGCGGGTCTCGGCCGCCGACGTTCAGGCGGCGGCGCGGGAATTCCTCGCCGAGGGCAAGGCCTGGCGGCTGGTCGTCGTTCCAAAGGAAAAATGATGAAGGCGCTTGCCCTCGGCCTCGCGGCCACCCTGCTCGCCGGTCAGGCCCTGGCGGCCGATGCCGGCGAGGAAGCGCTGTATCATTGGGGCCAGTGCGCGGCGGTCGGCGCGCTCTACGAGGCGGCCATCGACGAGGGCAGCGCCGATCCGGACGTCGCCGCCGCGACCCGCGCCTTCCACGAGGTCGAACCGCGGATGGAGGCGCACACCAACGCCCTGGCCGACGCGCTGGGCAAGCAGCGCGCCGATGGCATCCAGGCCAGGCTGTTGTCGGAATACGACGGCGACATCGCGCTGTGGGTGGCGGCCGAGGACGCCGACGGCTTCCTGCGGTCCACCTGGGGCCCGACAATGGACCGCTGCCTCAAGGAAGCAGCGGCCCTGCCGGCGGACAAACCCCCAAAAACCTAGAAGAAAACTAGTAGACGCTGCCGCCGACGCCGCCGTCGAGGCTCATGTTGAAGCTGGCCGAGGACTCTTCGCGCACCGTTTCTTCGCGGTAGGCGGTGTAGGTCTCGACCTCGACGATGGTGATCACCTTCACCCCGGCGCCGAAGCGGCGCAGCAGGGACCGCTCGTTGCAGTCGCGAGCCGGGCGTTGCGGACGGCAGGCGATGCGACCGGCGCGGCCGCCGCCTTCGACGGAAGAACCGCCGTTGGGGCCGCCGGCCAGGTCCTGCTCGTAGTAGAGGCTTTCGTTCTTGCCGCAGAAGTAGCTCTTGCCACCTTCGTTGCTGGCCCGCTGGGTCCATTCGATGACGGTCCACTGCATGCGGGTGCCGGCGATGCAGCGGTAGAGTTCACCCTCGTAGCCGTCGGCCACCTCTTCGCCGGCGAACACCTGGCTGGCTGGGTGCGGCGTGTCGCGGTCATCGACGCAGTAGGCGCGGATGACGACGCGGCGGGTGCGGGTGCGCTTGGCTTCGTAGGCGACCTGTTTCTTCTTCAGGGCGCCTTCGACGTTCAGGCCCTGGATGATGCCGGTCGTGCCGGGGCCGACGTAGCCGCCCCCGCCACCGCCGCCGCCGCTGTAGACGACCGCGCCGGCGCGGCTGCCCGCGCCGGAGACGGCGACGGCCGTGACGTTGGCGTTGACCGTGACGTTGACCCGTCCGCCGCCGTTGTCACAGCAGCCGGGGGGGCTGGGAGGACGCGGCGGCGGACGGGTCAACGTCACGGTCAACGCCAACGT
>SDZP01000265.1 GCA_004144935.1 Caulobacteraceae bacterium
CAAAATTCCCGACCGCCCCTCTCCGCCAAAGTCAGAGGAGGGATTACAGGGCGCAACCGGCCGGAATCAGCTTGGCGTGGATGGCTGCTCAGCCGCTGCGGGGCCGAAAGCGGAGGTGGGCGCTGAATCCCGTCACCGCATAATTCAGCCGGGCCTCCCCCCTCAGGGCGGTCTCGATATTCATGCGGATCAGCCGAGAGCCGAAGCCTTGGCGACGGGTCGCGACCACCGGGGGGCCGCCACGCTCGCTCCACGTCAGCGCCACCTCGCCGTCGCGGGGGCCCGACCAGGTGACGTCGACATGGCCGCCGGCGCGGCTGAGGGCCCCGTATTTGGCGGCGTTGGTGGCCAGCTCATGGAATACCATGCCGACCGCCAGCCCGTCCTCGGCCGGCAGTTCGATCGCTGGCCCCAGCAGGCTGACCTGATCGGCCGGATAGGGCGACAGCTCCTGTTCCAGCAGGTCGCGCAGTTGGGCGCTGGACCAGCCCTGGGCGTTCAGCACGTTGTGGGTCTTGCTGAGGGCGATCAGCCGGGCCTCGAACCGCTCCTTGAAGTCCGGCATGTCGCGCGACTGGCGGGCGGTGGCCGAGGCGATGGCCTGGATGGTGGCCAGGGTGTTCTTGACCCGGTGGTTGAGCTCGTTGAGCAGCAGCTGCTGGCGATCCTTGCTGGCGGCCAGCTCTTGGTAGGCCCGTTGGCGGTCGGTGATGTCGACGATGATGCCGGCCAACTTCAGCGGTCGCCCGCTCCGGCCCCGAAACAGCCGGCCGCGCACCCGCACCCAGCGGCCGTCGGTCAGGCCGTATTCCATGTCGTGGTCGTGGTCGCCGGTGATGGCGATCTCCAGCGAGGCCGCCCGCCGGGCGATGGTGTCGGGTGTCAGGGTGCGGGCGACGTCGGCCTGGCTGACCGGACGGTCGGGGGGCAGGCCGAGCAGGGCCTTGGCGCCGGGCGAGGCGATCAGGGTCCGGTCGGGCAGGGTCAACTCCCAATAGCCGGCGCCGCCGGCGTCGAGCGCCATCAGCACACTCATGCGGCGATCATAGAGCGCCGCGCCGAGAGCCAGGATCAGAATCAGGATCGTACCGGCGGCGACGGCGACGGCCATCACCAGTGGCGGGGCCCCGGGCGCCGGCGTCTCCGCCCCCGGAAGCGGGGTCAGGCGCAGGGCCGCCATGGCCGTGTAGTGCATGCCGGCGATGGCTAAGCCGAGCACCAGGGCGGCGCCGGCCCGCCAGACGGCGGAACGGTCGCGCCGCGCGGCGACCAGGGCGGCGGTAGAGGCCGCGATGGCGACGACCAGGGAGAGGGCGACTAGGGCGGGATCGTACGCCAGGCTGGCGGCCATGCGCAGGGCAGCCATGCCCACGTAGTGCATCACCCCGATCGCCACCCCCATCGCCGTTCCGGCCGCCGCCAGCCGCTGCAGGCTTTGGCCGCGCGACAGGGCCAGGAAGGCGGCGGCCGTGCCCCCGATAGCCAACACCAGCGAGAGGGCGGTCAGCCCGAGGTCATAGCTGACAGGGGAGCCCGGATCGAAGCCGAGCATGGCTATGAAATGCATCGACCAGATGCTGCTGCCCATAACCACGGCGCTGATCGCCAGCCAGGTTAGCCGGTCTGAACCGCCGTGGCTGCGGACGCGCTGGAAGAGGTCCAGCGCTGTCCAGGACCCGAACACCGCGACGATTACGGAAAGCAGGACGAAGATCGACAGATGATCGTGATGCACGCGCAACCCTGCCTGTACGCCGTCGAAAGAAATGATCCGTCCCCGGAGGGGACACAATAAGCGATTTCGGCTTCGACGAGTTGCGGGCGCTCGTCATTATGACGCCTGCAACGCTCCTCGAATCGCGACGGCGAGACTGCCACGGCGATGCGGCAGGCGCAGGCCCATTCGACCGGGCGCCCGGTCGGGTGGCCCAGCAAAACACGGATCGAACCCGTTTTATTCCGCGCACAGCACCGCCGCGCGTCGGACATCCGCGGAATCCTGAATTCTATCAGCCCGTTGCGGCCAGGGATGAAGCGAAGCAAGCTTGCGGAAATGGGCCGAATGGAGACCCGGCCGTCCGACCTTTCATCGCAGCTGACTGTCCTTGCTGCCCCGGCGGTTGATGCCGGCGACAACGATGCGCTTGTCCCGCCCCGACTGACAGGCCACGCAGGTCGTCACCCCCGGCAACGCCTTCCGGCGCGCTTCGGGGATATCCTCGCCGCACGCCACGCAGTCCTCCGTGCCGGGCCCGGAAGGCAGGCGGGCGCGGGCCGTCGATACGCCGTCCGTCACGGTGTCTTCGATCTGATCCAGGACGGCGCCGTCGTGCGCCCAGCCGTTGGCCATGATTGCCTCCAGGGTGTTGCGGTGTTGTTCGGGTAACCCCGAACCCCGGCAAGCGATCCCGGCCGGGGGAGGGCGCCGACTATTGAGTGATCGAGCATTCCGCCGCGCGATCGCGGCTGTTCGCCCATTGCTCCCGGCGGTCCAGCCGTTCCAGGGCGTCGACGATCTCGTACAGCCCGACCGGTTCATCGGTGCCGAGCATCCAGCGCAGGTCAGGCCGTCCCTCGACGGCGCAGGCGTCCGACGCCCAGGACGACAGGATGGCGCGTTTCTCGTCGGCCGTAAGGTCCGGATCCTTGATTACGTCGTCAGGGCATTGGAAGCCGACAGCGGGCCTGAGCAGCTGGTTCAGGCCGTCGCGCAGGCTGGTGAAGGGGGGTGTGACCCGGTTTGCCGTTCTCATCTCCATCTCCTCTCGAGCACGAGCAAGTGGACCGTGGAAGGCGCCCGGAAGCAGCGCCTCCTGACTTGGCCGGACCCAGACGGCGTCCGGCGGCAGACAGGTTGGGAGCGGGCCGGGGAGCGTCAAGAGGTCCGGGCCCGGGAAACGCCATGAAACCTGGTAACCGCCTCTCCATCAGGACGTCGCCGCGTCCGAAATCGAGCCACACCGCGATGCCGGACCCGCTGGCCCGGGGCTCCCAATCTGCGACCTCATTTATTCTCCATGGAGAATTTCCTTCTCAGTCGCGAATTTCGCTCCAATCCGAGCGCCTTGGCGTGCATGATTGCCTTCAACGACAAAAGACCAAGGGAGGTCGTCATGAGCGGTCCAGATCTCGTGATCCGGGGTGGAATGGTGTTCGACGGAACCGGCGCACCGGCGCGCGTCGCCGACGTCGCGATCCAGAACGGCCGGATCGTCGCCGTTGGCGCCGATCTGCCGGCGGGACGCGAGGAGATCGATGCCTCCGGCCTGATGGTCACCCCGGGCTGGGTCGACATCCACACCCACTACGACGGCCAGATCACCTGGGACTCCCGAATGACCCCCTCATCGACGCTGGGCGCGACGACGGTTGTCGCCGGCAACTGCGGGGTCGGCTTCGCGCCGGTGCGCAAGGGCGACGAGGACACTCTGATCCGGCTGATGGAGGGGGTTGAGGACATTCCCGGCGCGGCCCTGCACGAAGGGCTCTCCTGGGAGTGGGAGAGTTTCGACGAATACATGGGCGCGGTCGAGAAGCTGCCGCACGACATCGATGTGGCGGTGCAGCTGCCGCACGGGGCGCTGCGCGTCTATGTGATGGGCGAGCGCGGCGCCAACCGCGAGCCGGCGACGGCCGAAGAGAACGCCCGGATGCGCGAGCTGACCCGTGAGGCCATCCAGGCCGGGGCGCTCGGCTTCTCCACCACCCGCACCATGGTCCACCGCACCGCAGACGGCGACCTGACCCCGACGGTCGGCGCCGCGCGCGCCGAGATGGAAGCCATCGCCCAGGGACTGGCCGACGCCGGTTCCGGCGTTCTGCAGTGGGTCAGCGACTTCCAGGACATGGAGGGCGAGTTCGCGCTGATCCGCGATCTGACCAGGATCGCCGGCCAGCCGCTCAGCTTCTCGATGGTCCAGGCCGACGTCATCCCGGACCAGTGGCGCGAACTCACCCGTCGTCTGAACGAGGCCGTGGATGACGGTCTGCCGATCAAGGCCCAGGTGGCCGGCCGCCCGGTCGGGCTGATGCTCGGCCTGCAGGGCTCGGCCCATCCGTTCATCAGCCGGCCGTCGTTCGAGCCGCTGCTCGACAAGCCGCTCGCCGACAAGGTCGCGATCATGCGCGACCCCGAGTTCCGCGCCCGGTTGATCGCCGAGGCGCCCTCCAAGGGGCACCCGTTCATCAACTCCCTCGCCGGCGCCTATCACAAGATGTACGCGGTCGAGAACGACCATGTGGACTACGAGCCCGACCCCTCGACCAGCCTGGGCGCCAAGGCCAAGGCGTTGGGCGTCCATCCGGACGAACTGATCTATGACGCGCTGATCGCCGACGAGGGGCGCGCCTTCCTGTTCTTCCCGATGCACAACTATGTCGAAGGCAACCTCGACAACGTCCGCGCCATGCTGGCCAACCCCAACACCCTCTCGGGCCTGTCGGACGGCGGCGCCCACGTCGGCGCCATCTGCGATGTCAGCCTGCCGACCTTCATGCTGACCTACTGGTGTCGTGACCGTACGCGCGGCCCGCGCTTTGGCCTGGCCGAGACCATTCGCGGCCAGACCAAGGACACCGCCGAAGCTGTCGGCCTGCACGATCGCGGCGTGCTGGCGCCCGGCTACCTGGCCGATATCAATGTCATCGACTTCGAGCGCCTGCGCATCAAGGCGCCCTACATGGTCTACGACCTTCCCACCAACGCGCGCCGGCTGATGCAGGACGCGGTGGGTTATGTCGCCACGATCAAGTCGGGCGAAATCATCTATCGGGAGGGCCAGCCCACCGGCGCGCTGCCGGGCAAGCTGATCCGGGGCCGGCAAGCCGCGCCCCAGGCGCTGGCGGCGGAGTAGGCGGCCTTGGACCCGCTGATCATCGAGGCGGCGCTCAACGGGGGCACCCCCCAGTCCCGCAATCCGAACACGCCGCGGACGCCGGAGGAGATCGCCGTCGACGCCCTGGCCTGCCTCGACGCCGGCGCCACCGTCATCCACACCCACATCCAGGGGCTCAAACAGACCGGAGACGAGGCGTCCGACGCCTACCTCGCCGGCTGGGCCCCGGTGCTGGCCGCCCGGCCGGATGCCATCCTCTACGGGACCGTCGCCGAAGGGCGGGACGTCGAGACCCGCTTTGGCCACTACCGCGCGCTGGCCGCCGCCGGGATGCGGATGGGGGCG
>SDZP01000745.1 GCA_004144935.1 Caulobacteraceae bacterium
CATCACCGGGCCCCAGCTGAAGTTGAAGAAGATGACGTAGAGGTTGGCCGCCACCAGGGCCGTCAGGCCGGCGGTGGCGCTGAGCGCCAGATTGCCGCTGGCGTCGGAGCTGGCCCCGCTGAAGGCCCAGGTCATGGCGGCGAGGGTGACGGCCATGCCGACCGAACCGATCAACAACAGCGGCTTGCGGCCGACCTTGTCGATCACGGCCAGGGCGACGAGCACCGCGCCGATGGAGACCGCGCCGGAGATGATGTTGCGTTCCAGCGCCACCGCTTCGGACACCCCGGCCAGGCGCCACAGGGTCTCGCCGTAATAGAAGATGATGTTGATGCCGACGAACTGTTGGAAGGTGGCCAGGATCAGGCCGGCCCAGACGATCGGGCGGAAGATGAACTTGCCCGTCACGTCCTTGAAGCTGGGACGGTGACCGGCGGAGAAACTGGCGCGGATTTCGCCGATCTTGCGCTGGGCGACCTCGGCCCCGAACAGCTTGGTCAACACGGCCCCAGCGGCGGACTCATTGTTCTTCATCACCAGATAGCGCGGGCTCTCCGGGATCAGAAAGAGGGCCACCAGGAACACCACGGCCGGAGCTGCCTGTGCCAGATACATCCAGCGCCAGGCGGCAATGCCACCGATGTCGTTCAGGCTGCTGCCGCCCGCCGCCTGGTTCAGGAAATAGTTGACGAGGAAGGCCGCGGTCAGGCCGGTGATGATCATCACCTGCTGGACCGTGCTCATTCGGCCGCGGATGCGGGCCGGCGCCACTTCGGAGATGTAGAGCGGCGACAGCACGCTGGCGGCGCCGACCGCCATGCCGGCTGCGAAGCGGGCGGTCACGAACAGGATGTGGGTGTCGGTCACGCCTTGGATCAGGGCTCCGACCACGAAAAGCACGGCCGCGACGATCATGACGGAGCGACGGCCCATGAGATCGGCCATGCGCCCGGCGAAAAAGGCGCCGACGGCGCAGCCGATCAGCAATGATCCGACAGTGAAGCCCAGGCCCGTGGCGTCCAGGTTGAAGGCCTGACGCAGCCCTTCCTGCGTGCCGTT
>SDZP01000746.1 GCA_004144935.1 Caulobacteraceae bacterium
CCCGTGAGCGACGCGGAAGGTTACCAGGCGATCGCCGAAGCTGAGCAGGAAGCCGCCAGCCATCGGCCGGCTGAACGCTCCCTCGGCCAGAAGCTGCGCCTGCCGCTGATGATCGGCGGGCCGTTGGCGGTCGCCGCCATCGTCGCCTACTTCGTGCTGACCGGCGGCCGCTTTGAAACCACCGACGACGCCTATGTCCAGGCCGCCAGGGCCGCCATCAGCCCCAGCATCGACGGCCGGGTGGTCGAAATCGACGTCAAGGAGAACCAGCAGGTCCGCAAGGGCCAGGTTCTGTTCAAGCTCGACCCGGCCGACTTTCAGGTCGCCGTCGCCCAGGCGGAAGCCGCCCTGGCCGCCGCGCAGTTCGACACCCAGGGCTCCCAGGCGGTCTACGGCCAGCGTCAGGCCGACCTCGCCGCCGCCCAGGAAGTCGTGACCTACGCCGAGCGCGAGGCGACCCGTCAAAAGGCGCTGGCCGCCGCCGGCGTCGCCACCCAGGCCCAGGCCGATGAAGCCGCCCACGCGGCCGAGCAGGCCCGCCGCCAGGTGGCCGTGGTCCGCCAGCAGATCGCCTCCGCCCTGGCCGATATCGGCGGGCGCACCGATTTGGCCGCCGACGCCCATCCCAAGGTCATGCAGGCCAAGGCCGAGCTCGACCGCGCCAAGCTCAACCTTTCCTACACCACCGTCGTCGCCCCGGCCGATGGGGTGGTCGCCAAGGTCGAACAGCTTCAGGTCGGCAACCGGGTCTCGGCCTCGCAGACCCTGTTCTGGCTGATCTCCGGCCAGCCGTGGATCGAGGCGAACTTCAAGGAAGACCAGCTCGCTCACATGCGGGTCGGCCAGCCGGCGACGATCAAGGTCGACGCCTATGACCACGACCTGAAGGCTCACGTCGCCAGCTTCAGCCCAGGCACCGGCTCCAGCTTCGCGCTGCTGCCGCCCGAGAACGCCACCGGCAACTGGGTGAAGGTCGTCCAGCGCCTGCCGGTCCGCCTGGTCCTCGACGAGGCCGCCCCGCATCTCAGCGGCGGCCTCAGCGCCAAGGCCATCGT
>SDZP01000747.1 GCA_004144935.1 Caulobacteraceae bacterium
GTCGACGAGCGCCCCGACCTCATCGTCCAGCCAGACGTCGCGGGCGAGAACGGCATGGTAGCGCTGACGCCCGTCTTCCTTTTCGGACCGGACGACGCCCTTCTGCATCAGGCGATGCAGAAGGGTCTTGATGGTGGCGTCGCCCCAGGGCTGGCGTGACTTCACCTCGTCCATCAGCGAGGCCGCGGACAGCGGCCCGCGACGCCACAGGGCGGCGAGGACGGCGCTCTCCGCCTCGGTGACGGCGATGCGGGTCAGGACCGCAGCACCGCGCGGTCGATGCGCGCCTCGACAATCCAGTTGCAGATCACCGCGACCACGCCCGCGATCAGACCCAGCACAAAGATGAAGGCCGCCTCGGCGACGCCGGGAGCCAGAACGGCGTACGGCGGCGGACTGGCGCTGTTGGCGATGCCGATATTGATCATTAGTCCGTTGTAGGCCGCGCCGAGCAGGCCGATCAAAGGTCCGCCCAGTCGCAGGGCCTGCAGATAGGTGGAGCCGCCGGTCAGGCGCGGGCCCGACAGGACCTTGAGAACCGTCACGACGATGGCTGCGAGCGCGGCGACGAGCAGCAGCACCATAATGAGCTTCATCACAGGGGCCGCGTCGAAGAAGACGACGGCCGGCGTGATCTTCGTCTGCGCGAGCGCGAGACCGGGGATGAGCGACGCCGCGGCGCCGATGGCAGTGAGACGGATAGCTGACATGACGCCCTCTTGGATTACGTTTGTAATCAAGTCAGATTACGCATGTAAACTTCGCCGTCAATCCCCTCAGACGATGGGGATCGCCTGGCTCAGACGGCCGCCGACGCGGATCGGCTCGACGCGGGTGGCCAGGCCGGTGCGGTCGTCGGTCTCGACATAGACGCCGCAGATGGTCGCCGGGCCGTGGGCGGGGGTGTAGCGGCCGCCAGAGATGCGGGTGGTGAAGCGCCGCAGGGGCTCTTCCTTCTCGTTGCCGATGACGGAGTCATAGTCGGCGCAGGCGCCGGCGTCGGTCTGGTAGGCGGTGCCGCCGGGCAGGATCTGGCAGTCGGCGGTCGGGACG
>SDZP01000266.1 GCA_004144935.1 Caulobacteraceae bacterium
CCCTCAAGGCTCTCACCCATGCCCCGACCGGCGGCGTCGTGGCGGCGGCCACCACCTCCCTGCCCGAGAAGATCGGCGGCCCCCGTAACTGGGACTATCGCTACTGCTGGATCCGGGACGCCACCCTGACCCTGCTGGCCCTGATGAACGCCGGCTATTACGAGGAGGCTCAGGCCTGGCGGGACTGGCTGCTCCGCGCCGTGGCCGGCAGCCCGGCCGACATGCAGATCATGTACGGCGTGGCCGGCGAGCGCCGCCTCAACGAGTGGGAAGCTGGCTGGCTGCCGGGCTACGAGGGCAGCACCCCCGTCCGCATCGGCAACGCCGCCTCCACCCAGTTCCAGCTCGACGTCTATGGCGAGTTGGCCGACAGCCTGCACCAGGCCCGCCGCGGCGGCCTGACCGGCAACGAGGCCGCCTGGAGCGTCGAGCGGGCCCTGACCGACCACGTCTGCCGCGTCTGGCGCACCCCGGACGACGGCATCTGGGAGGACCGCTCGGACCGCAAGCACTACACCTTCAGCAAGGTGATGGCCTGGGTCACCCTCGATCGCGCCGTTCAAGCCGTTGAAAATTATGGGCTTCCTGGCGATTCTGAACGCTACCGTGCCATTCGCGAGGAGATCCGCGAGGACATCATGGCCAACGGCTTCGACGCCGAGCGGAACACCTTCGTGCGCTCCTACGGCAGCCAGTCGGTGGACGCCTCCCTGCTGCTGCTGGCCGAGCTGGGCTTCGTCGAAGCCTCCGATCCCCGCTACGTCGGCACTGTCGAGGCCATC
This sequence comes from Caulobacteraceae bacterium, assembly GCA_004144935.1. Lineage (GTDB taxonomy): Bacteria > Pseudomonadota > Alphaproteobacteria > Caulobacterales > Caulobacteraceae > Caulobacter. The sequence goes on from SDZP01000266.1 coordinate 783, forward strand.
GAGCGCGACCTGCTGCACGGCGGCTTCGTCCACCGTTACGACACCGGCGAAATCGACGACGGCCTCAACACCACCGAGGGGGCCTTCCTGGTCTGCACCTTCTGGCTGGTCGACGCCTATGTCGCCATCGGCCGGTTGGAGGACGCCGAGGCGCTGTTCGAACGGCTCCTGTCGATCCGCAACGACCTTGGCCTGCTGGCCGAGGAATACGATCCCGTCGACCGGCGTCAGGTCGGCAACTTCCCCCAGGCCTTCAGCCACATCGGCCTGATCAACGCCGCCTTCAACCTGACCCGGGCCAAGGGCGAGAACGGTCACACGATCGAGCGGGGCTAGGGCTTTCCGACCGGCGCGATCGCCCTAACTCCCCTGAAGCGTCCTCGGGAACGAGCGCGCACCTTGGTTGTTACGGTCCCACGGGGACCACGCCGGAGATTGAATTCGCATGCGCGTCGCCGACATGATGACCCCCGTTTCCGATCCCCTGAGCCACGCCACCACCCTGCGCCAGGCGGCCACGGCCCTGGCCCAGTCCAAGCTCGACCAGCTGCCCGTCGCCCACGAGGGGCGGTTGATCGGGGCGGTCAGCGAGCACGACCTCGTCGACTACGGCCTGGCCCGCGGCCTCAACGCCGACAGCCCGGTGTTCGCGGTGATGAGCCACTACATCGACTGGTGCTACGAGGATGAGGACATCGTCGACATCGTCGCCCGCCTGGCCGACGCCGACCGTGAAAGCCTGATCGTCCTAACCCGCAGGCACCGCCTGGCCGGCGTCGTCACCGCCAACGCCCCGTCACGCGGCGGCTGGGGCGATGCGGACGTCATCGACGTCGCCGCCTGAAATGAAAAAGGGCGCGGCCGAAGCCGCGCCCTGTTCCTTGCCGTCGGCCTGGCGGCCTAACGGCCGGTCGGCACGTCCTTGAAAGCCACGTCCTTGTCCAGCCGGATATCACCCGGCAGGCCCAACACGCGCTCGGCGATGATGTTCTTCAGGATCTCGTCCGTCCCGCCGGCGATGCGCAGGCCGGGGGCCCACAGCAGCGACTGCTGGAAGGCGGCCTGCAACGGGGCTTCCGACGGGTCGGCGAGGATGCCGTACTGGTCCTCCATCTCCACCCCGTAGTTGCTCATCTCCTGCATCTGGTTGGCGGCGATGATCTTGCCGATCGAGCTTTCCGGACCGGGCGTCTGGCCCTTGGACAGCGCCGTCATGGTGCGGAAGCGGGTCAGCTTCAGTCCCTCGGCGGCGACGTACCAGTCGGCCAGCTTCTCGCGGAAGGCGCCGTCCTTGATGCCATCGGTCTGACGCGCCAGTTCCATGATGGTCTTGTAATCCGGGCCCGAGGACCCGCCGACCGCCAGGCGCTCGTTCATCAGGGTGACCAGGGCCACCTTCCAGCCTTCGCCGACGGCGCCGAGCCGCTGGCTGTCCTTCACCCGCAGGTCGGTGAAGTAGACCTCGTTGAACTCGGAACCGCCCGAGGCCTGGTGGATCGGACGCACTTCCACGGCCGGATCATGCATGTCGATCCAGAACATGGTCATGCCCTTGTGCTTGGGCACGTCGGGATCGGTGCGGACCAGCAGGATGCCGTAGTCGCTGTACTGGGCGCCCGTGGTCCAGACCTTCTGGCCGTTGATCACCCACTCGTCGCCGTCCTTGACGGCCCGGGTGCGGCTGGCGGCCACGTCCGAGCCGCCGGCCGGTTCACTGAACAGCTGGCACCAGATCTCCTCGCCGCGCATGGCCGGGCCCACGTAGCGGGTCTTGGTCTCGGCGTCGGCAAAGGCCATCACGGTGGGGACGCACATGCCCAGGCCGATGGTGAAATAGCCGTAGTTGACGCCGACCTTGCCTTCTTCCTGGCCGAAGATGACCGACTGGATCGGCGTGCCGCCGCCCCCGCCCCATTCCTTGGGCCAGGTGATGCAGGCGTAGCCGGCGTCGGCCTTCTTGGCCTGCCAGGACTTGGCGGCGGCCATGTGCTCGGGAGAATTGGGCCGGCGGCCGTTGGCGCTGGTGCTCTTGTGCTCGGAGGCGTTGGCCTCCAGCCAGGAACGAGCCTTTTCGCGGTAGGCGGCTTCTTCGGGAGAGTCGTTGAAATCCATGGTTCTTTCCTCTCGCGCCTAGGCGGCGTTACGACGTTCGAGCTGGCCGACGAGCCGCTCTTTCCAGACCTTCGGACCACCGGCCACCAGGGCCAGTTGCCGCGAGCGACGGTAGTAGAGGTGGCAGTCCACCTCCCAGGTGAAGCCCATGCCGCCGTGGGTCTGGATGTTTTCCTTGGAGGCGAACCAGTAGGCTTCGCTGCCGGCGATGCGCGCGGCGGCCGCGGCGGCCGGCAGTTCGGCGGCGTTGGTGTTGAGCGCCCAGGCCCCGTAGTAGCAGTTCGAGCGGGCGACCTCGTTCTTGACGTACATGTCCGCCAGCTTGTGCTTGATCGCCTGGTAGCTGCCGATCACCCGGCCGAAGGCGTAGCGCTCCAGGGCGTATTCCTTGGCCATCTCCAAGCAGCGGTCGGCCCCGCCGACCTGTTCGAAGGCCAGCAGGACGGCGGCGCGGTCGAACACCTGCTCGGTGATCGCCTGGCCCTCGCCGGCGGCGCCGACGGCTTTCACCGGGGCGTCCTTGAAGGTCAGCTTGGCGACCGAACGGGTCGGGTCCAGCGACTTCAGGGTCTCGCGGGTGACACTGGCGTCATTGAGGTCGACCAGGAACAGGCCCGGCCGGCCGCCTTCGGACGCCAGCACCAGGGCGACGTCGGCGATGTCGCCGTCGGTCACCGGGATCTTTACGCCGTTCAGCTTGCCGTTGGAGACGGTGCAGGACAGCGAGGCCCCGTTGGTCACGCCCGGGCCTTCCGAGGTGGCGTAGCAGCCGATGATCTCGCCGGCGGCGATTTTCGGCAGCAGATGGCTCTTCTGTTCGTCGCTGCCGGCCAGCAGGATGGCCTCGGCCACGAAGTAGACCGTCGAGGCGAACGGAATGGGGGCCAGCGAGCGGCCCAGTTCCTCGGCGATGGCGCAGAGCTCGACGTGGCCCAGGCCCAGGCCGCCGAACTCCTCGGGGATCGCGGCGCCCAGCCAGCCCTGTTCGGCGACTCCGGCCCACAGGGCCTTGTCGAAGGAGACGGCGTCGTCGTTCAGCACCACGCGCACGGCGCTCGTCGGTGAACGGGCCTCGAGGAACTTGCGCGCCTCGCCCTTCAGGAACTTCTGGTCGTCGGAATAGTCGAAATTCACTTGATCCTCCCGGGCGCATGTCCACGCGCCTTCTGTCGCCTCGCAAGATAGACGGCTTTCGGCGCGGGGGAAGATTGACTTGGCGTCAACGATTTCAGGTTTTTATGGCGGGTCAGTTCAGAACGATGGCGGGGTCATGGCCAAAACGGTCTTCCAGAAGAACCAGCGTGTGTGGGTCGAGGCCGTCGGGGCCTGGGCCAATATCGAGAAGATCGTGGCCATCTGGGCCAAGGGCTTCGACGAGCCGGTGCGCGTGACCTACGACGTCGGCTTGGGACGTGATTTCTTCGCTCATGAACTCAAGCCGGAAGACCAGGTCGTCGACGCCGATGACCAGGGCGAGCGCTGGCGGCTGCTGAGGGCCAAGAACAAATGGCAGCAGCCCGGCGACTGCGCCCACCACCCGTTCCCGGGCACCTACCCCATCGTCGTCACCGATCCCAACGACTGGGGCGGTTGGCGCACGCCAGGGGCCGAGTACGACCGCGACCCCCATCGCATAGAGCGCCAGGCCCGGCTGATCGCCAGCGCCCCACGGTTCCAGGCGATTGCGAAGGAGCTGATGGCGCTGGTCGCCGAAGCGCCGGACGACGCGCCGCCGGCCATCCTGGAGCTGGCGCAGCAGGCGGCGGCCATCGAACGGTTCATCGCCGAGGTCCCTTCGCCCGGCTCGGAGACTGACCGCGAAGGCTCGGCGGTCGCCTAGACGCGGCCGTCCTTTCACCTAACCGGCAGGCGGACGGCTCAACGCCTGGAGGTCACCGAGGCGCCGCCGAAGACCACCTGCCGCCGCGCCTGATCGCCGAACAGGCCGTAGAGCATCGGCAGGTCCGGTTGCGTCGCCTTGTCCAGCACCGCCAGATGCTCCGCCGAAAGCGTCAGGCCGACCGCGCCAATGTTGTCATGAAGCTGGCTGACCTTGCTGACGCCGATCAGCACGGTGTCGACGCAGGGGCGCGACAGGGTCCAGGCCAGCGCGACCTTGGCCGGCGGCTCCCCGACCTCAGCGGCGACCGCCTTGAGGGCGTCGACGATGGCCCAGTTGCGTTCGGTAAACAGGCTGTCGCCGAACGGATTGGCGCCGTCCAGCCTGTTGTCGCCTTCCGGCCTCCCCCCAC
>SDZP01000748.1 GCA_004144935.1 Caulobacteraceae bacterium
GCCCGCTACGGGGGTGGGGGTGGCGTCGTCGGCCATGGGGCAGGTCTCGGATGTTATCTGATCGGACGGGCGAAGAAGATCCCGGCGCGCGCGACGGAGGCCGGCGGCGTCACGCCGGGCGGGTAATTCGCGGAGTCATCCGGACACGGGTCATGCCCCGGGCTCTACCAGAGGCCAGAGCCTTGCGCCAGACTCAGCCTTTCGCCCCGGCCTCGCCGACCAGCTTGGAGCCGATCCAGCTGGCGATGCCGATGACGATGGCGCCCCAGAAGGCCGGCCAGAAGCCGTTCACGTCCAGGCCCTTCATCAGCCAGCCGATCAGGCCCAGCACGGCGGCGTTGATGACCAGCAGGAACAGGCCGAAGGTCAGGAACACCACCGGGAAGGTCAGCACCACCAGGATCGGCCGCACGATGGCGTTGGCGATGCCGAGCAGGAAGGCGGCGATGACCAGGCTGGTCCAGCCGTGGGCCTCGATGCCGGGCACCCATTGCTGGGCCGCCCAGAAGCCGGCGACCGCGAACAGGAACTGGACCAGGAACCGGGTCATCGCGTTGATCCTTCTCGATCATTTCTGTTCAGGGGCCGACATGCTGGCCGACATCACCCCATCCCAAGGCAGGCGGTCGATCTTCAGGGTCGGGCCCTTCGGATCCTTGGCGGCCTTGGCGTCGCCATAGGTGGCGATGACCTGCAGCGGCCGGTCGGTGACGATGACGAACTCGCAGTCGCCGACCAGGGTCTTGGGTCCGGTGGTCCAGGGGCTTTCCTTGGTCGGGCGGCGGTCGACACGGCCGCAGGCGCGGCCGCCGACGGTGATCACCAGGGCCTGGGCGGCCCCTTCGCCCTGGGCGGTCGAGGTGCCGGCGGCGCGGGCCAGGTAGCGGCCGGCGGCCATGGCCGGAATGGTGCACATCGTCTGGGTCTGGCTGACCACGCGGCAGGCGGCGGCGCCGACTTCGGGCTGGGTGTAGCCGGGGAAGGCGCGGGGGGGGCCGCCGCCTGCCGCGTGGTCAGCCAGACCCAGACGATGTGCACCATTCCGGCCATGG
>SDZP01000267.1 GCA_004144935.1 Caulobacteraceae bacterium
CTACAGTTCAGCCTACGAACGCAGGCGCCGGGCCCACGTCAAAACCCACGCCCTGCCGGCTTTGCCGATTTTTCCGACCCGCCGAAAGAAATCACCGCACTTTCGTAGGCCGGGCGGCCTGCCGATCGGCGGTACAATGGTTTCGACGCTTCGATAAGGCGCGCCATTTCCGCCTTGCGATTGCCCCAACCGCCCGGTACCGCCAAATCCCATGAAATCCGCCCTGATCGCCGCCCTCCTGACCCTGACGCCCGCCGCCGCATTCCCCCTCGTGGCCGGGGCGGCGCCGGCGCTCGCCCCCAGCGACTGGCGCACCCCCAATCCCGACGACGTCCTGGTCATCGACACCAGCCAGGGCCGCGTCATCGTCGAGATGGCGCCGCAACTGGCGCCGGCCCACGTCGAGCGCATGCGCGAACTGGCGCGTCGGCACTTCTACGACGGCCTGGAATTCTTCCGCGTCATCAACGGCTTCATGGCCCAGACCGGCGATCCCAAGAACGACGGCACCGGCCAGTCCGACCTGCCTGACATGAAGGCCGAATTCGAGTTCCGGCGCGGCGCCCGCGATCCCTTCGTCCTCTATGAGCGCCTGCCGGCCGGCGGCGGCACGGGCGTCACCGAGGTCGGCTTCTATGGCGCCATCGTCGTGCGCACCGGCCCGGCCATGCAGATGATCGCCTCCAAGGACGGCAAGGTCACCGGCTGGGGTCTGTTCTGCAAGGGCAGCGCCGGCGCGGCCCGGTCCGGCGATCCCGACAGCGCCAACAGCCAGTTCTTCCTGATGCGCAGCACCTATCCCGACCTCAACAGCAAATACACCGTCTGGGGCCGGGTGCTGAGCGGCCAGGCCGCGGTCGACAAGCTGAAGGCCGGGCCGGAAGACAGCCAGGTGCCGCAGCCGCGCGACACCATGAAGACGGTCCGCCTGCTCTCCGACATGCCGGAGAAGGACCGCCCGAAGATCCAGGTCGTCGATACCCGCTCGCCCGGGTTCAAGGCCCTGGTCGAGGCGCAGAAGGCGGCCAGCCCGACGCCGCTGACCGTATGCGACGTCGAGATTCCGGTTAAGGTCGGCTGACACTAAAAACCCGGGGGAGGGGCCATGCGCCGCCTGATCGTCCTGACCGTCGCGGCCGCCATGGCCTTGGCGACATCCGCCGCCGCCGCCCCCAGGCCGAAAGCCGGTGACTGGCGCACGCCCGATCCGCGCAATGTCTTGGTCATCGACACCAACAAGGGCCGGGTCATCGTCGAGCTGGTCCCCGAGGTCGCCCCCGACCACGTCGCCCGGCTGACCGACCTGGCGCACAAGGGAACCTACGACGGCCGCACCTTCTTCCGGGTGATCGACCGCTTCATGGCCCAGACGGGCGATCCGCTGAACACCGGCGAAGGCTCCGTCGAGGGGCTGGCCAACCTCAAGGCCGAGTTCACGTACCGCCGCGCCGCGGACAGCGCCTTCGTCCCCGTCGCCGCCCCGCAAGGCACGCAGGTCGGCTTCCTGCTCTCCCTGCCCGTGGTCAGCCAGGAGATCAGCTACACCGCCATGACCGGCGACAAGAAGGTCGCCGCCTGGGGCACCTACTGCCCGGGCGTCGTCGGCATGGCCCGGGACGAGAACCCCGACAGCGCCAACAGCCAGTTCTTCCTGATGCGCTACGCCTACCCCTCGCTGGACAAGCGCTACACCGCCTTCGGCAGGGTGGTCAGCGGCCTGGACGTCATCCGCGCCATCAAGGTGGGAGAGCCGGTGGCGGCCCCGCAGGACGTCATGCAGACCGTCCGCGTCCTCGCCGACATCCCCGAGGCGCAGCGCCCGACGGTGAAGATCATCGACCCCAAAGGCCCCTGGTTCGCCGCCGAGGTGAAGCGCGTCCGCAAACAGAAGGGCGCGGACTTCTCGGTCTGCGACGTGAGCCTGCCGGTGGAGGTTCAGTAGCGATCCTTCTCCCGACAAGCGGGAGAAGGGACTAGGTGTGCAGTCCCGGATTCTGATGGTGCATCATCGATCCTGAGTCGTCAGGAAGAGGATGGAATATGGGAAGTGCTCTTCACGTCAGCGCCCGAACGACGCCGCGTATTCGAGCCGAGCTCCAAGCGTCGCAAGAGAGCAGCCGGGCCCCTGCCGCTCGCTACGACCTGAACCCCAAGACGGTGCGCAAGCGGCGCAAGCGCACCACAACCGCTGACGCTCCGATGGGGCCGAAGGCGCCGAAGAGCACGGTACTGACGCCGGCCGAGAAAGCCATGGTGATGGCCTTCCGGGAGAAGACCATGCTGCCGCTGGACGACGTGCTGGGCTGCCTGAGGGACACCATCCCCAACCTCAGCCGCAGCGCACTGCGCCGATGCCTCCAGCGTCATAGCATCTCCCGGCTGCCGGTCGATGAGACCAAGGAGCAATGCAAGCGGTTCAAGACCTACAAGCCAGCACGAGCCGGCGGACGTCGACCAAGCCTCACTGTCGTGCTTGATTGCGGAATCCTATCGGCGCCAGCGCCTTTTGGTAGCCCTTTGACGATAGCCCAAATCGAAGAGGCCATAGTTCCAGCACGGAATCCGGTGGGGCGCCAGAAGCTCGAGCTGCCGAGCGCCGATCCTATTGTATTGGGTCTGGCGCTCGGGCGGGCAGCCATAATTAAAATGGGATCGAACCTCGTTATGCCGCGCACAATGCTGGCGCGCGGTGAGCACCAATAAAATCCTAAATTTTATTCGCGCTCTAACACCCGACCTGTCACGGGCCTGTCGGCGTCCGACCTGGTACTGTCAAGCTCTGTGACAGCCGAGGGCCCTTTTAGGCCGTTGCGGCAGCCTTGGTATTTATTCGATGGCGGCTCTGACAGGCCTCTGTCACGCAAACGACGGGAATTTTGGACAGGTCCTGTCACGCTACAAGCGCTTATCCAGTCTCTATAAGCACTGATTGAGGATGTGGAACCCACAGCCGGAACTCAAGCTAAAGGGTTTGTTAAGGCTGCTCACCTCAAAAAGGCAATAAGATCAACCACCTAGTATTGGTGGGTGCAGTAGGATTCGAACCTACGACCCGCTGATTAAGAGTCAGCTGCTCTACCAACTGAGCTATGCACCCGTATCGACGTTTCGGGCTAACCCGGCGGCGAGGGCGCGGAACATACTCGAATTCACTGCGGACGCAAGGGACGTAATTTGGCCAGGCGCGACATCACCGGAGCGGTCGATTTTCCCTACCTCGAAGGCTTCGCGGCGGGAGACGCCGGAGTCGTCGAGGAGGTGCTGAACCTGTTCCGCGAACAGGCCCAGATCTGGTCGCGGATGCTGGAGCCGGGCAATCCCGGCTGGCGTGACGCGCTGCACACCATCAAGGGCGCGGCGCGGGGCATCGGGGCGGGTGCGCTGGGCGATGTCTGCGAACGGGCCGAGGCCGAAGGGGAGGGGGTGCTGCCTTCCGTGCATGCGGCGCTCGACGCGGCGCTGCTGGACATCGCCGCCTACCAGCACGAACAGATGCTCAAGAGCCTGAAGGGCTAGTCCCGCGTCCGGTCCCAGGCGCGGAATTCATAGGCGATGCAGCGGTCGACCAGGGTGCGCCAGACCGGCTCGGCGATGGCGTGGGACAGCCCGGCCTGCGTCGCCGCCGCCTTCACCTTGGCGACCACGTCCTCGATCCGCGCCACGTCGCGCACCACGCCCCGGTGCGGCTTGATGCGGGCGGCGGCGTCCATGTAGCCCTGGCGCTCGGCCAGCAGCGCGACCAGCGCCCGGTCGAGCGCGTCGACGCCGACGCGGACCTCGGCCATCGTCGTGCAATCCTGCGGGGCGACGCGCGCGTCGACCGTCACCGAAACATCCTTGGGCATGAAGAACTCTAGATACCTGCGCCGTTGTCGAGGGTCTGGAGGGCGGCTTCGTGGGTGGCCGCCTCTTCCATCAGCCAGGAGACGAACGCCTTCACCTGCGGCAGTCGTCCCTTGGTCTTGGGGTGGACGACGTAATAGGCGAAGTCCACCGCCGTGGCGATCTGAATTGGCGTCACCAGCCGTCCCGCGTCGAGGTCGGCCTGCGCCAGGGTGCGCTTGGCCAGGGCGACGCCGCGGCCGTTGACCGCCGCCTCGATGACCAGGCTCGACTGGTTGAAGCGCGGGCCGCGCGTGCCGTCGACGCCGCGGATGCCGCGCGCCGCCAGCCACATGGCCCAGTCGGGGCAGCTGTCGTCGGCGTCCGGACTGCCGTCGTGCAGCAGGATGTGGTGGCTCAGGTCGCTGGGGTCGTTCAGCGGGTTCTCGTTCAGCAGGCCCGGGCTGACCACCGGGATCACCGTCTCGGTCATCAGCTTGATGACCTCCAGCCCCGGATAGCGCCCGCCGCCGTAGCGGATGGCCAGGTCGATCTCGCCGGAGGCGAAGTCGACCACCTCCATGCCGGCCGACAGCCAGACGTCGACCTGCGGATGCTTTTCCTCGAACTTGCCAAGCCGCGGCACCAGCCACTTGGCGGCGAAGCTGGGGGCGGCGGTGAGGGTCAGGCGGCGGCCGTCGACGGCGGCGGTGAGCAGGGAGGCCGCCTCGGCCAGCCTGTCAAAGGCCTCGCGCAGGGCGGGCAGGGCGGTCTGGGCCGCATCGGTCAGCAGCAGACCCTTGGGCGTGCGCTTGAACAGGGCCGCGCCGACATAGTCCTCCAGGTTCTGGATCTGCTGGCTGACCGCCCCCGGCGTCACCGAAAGTTCCTCGGCGGCGCGGCTGAAGTTGAGGTGCCGCGCGGCCGCCTCGAACGCCCGAAGCGCGTTGAGCGGCGGCAGTCGCCTGCGATGATCGGAGGGTTTTTCCATCCCCAAGTTTTCCTGAACGCCCCGGCAGAAGTCCTAGTTTGCGAAGTGGCCTGTGCAAGCCCAGTTAGCAAGGGTCCGATGGCGTCACGGCCCTTTTCGTCATCGGATATCGGGCGGGGCGGGTCGTTTTCGGCCCGTCTCCGTCCCCTCCGCCGCCCTTATAGAGAAGCTATCGCGCCATGTCCCGGCCTTCCCGCCCCGCACCCTCCAACCGGCGGCCCAACACGGGTTTGGTCGCCCTGGACGGCCGCGCCTCGAAGCCCGGCATGGTCTGGCTGGTCGGGGCCGGCCCCTACCAGCCAGACCATGCCGGGCTTCGA
>SDZP01000749.1 GCA_004144935.1 Caulobacteraceae bacterium
GCGATGAGCGAAGACCGCCTTTCGGACACGACCGGTCGCGGCAGCGAGGCCATCGGCCTGGCCGAAGCGCGGCCCGCTGTCACGGACGACGACGGCAGTCCGCCCGAACCTCCGGAAACGTGCCCGCCCGGGCGGCCGTTGCCGCCGGTTCTGTCCGCCCCCTCCCGCGAGAGCTGGCTCGCCGCGCGACGCAACCGCACGCGCCTCTGGTGGCGCGGGGCGAGCCCCAATCTGCGCGGCACCGTCTACATGATCACGGCGCTGCTGGTTTACGCAGTGATGGTCGGCGCCTTCAAATACCTGGGCACAGCGATTCCGCTGATCGAGACCTTGATGATCCGCCAGATCATCATGAGCGCGGTGGTCTTCGTCATCGCCGGCCGCAGCCTGCCGCTGGCGTTCAAGACCGACCGGCCTGGCCTGCAGATTTTCCGCGGCCTGATCACGCTGGCCTCGATGCTGTGCGGCTTCAGCGCCCTCGTCCACATTCCGCTGGCCCAGGCGACCGCGATCAGCTTCAGCCAGGTGCTGTTCGTCACCGTCGCCGCCGTGCTGATCCTGAAGGAGCGCGTCGACGCGGCGCGCTGGATCGCGACCGGCCTCGGCTTCGTCGGCGTGCTGATCATGCTCAACCCTTCAGGCGAGGGGCTGAATGTCTGGGCGCTGATGTCCGTCGGCGGGGCACTGTTCGGGGCCGGCATCACCGTCAGCGTGCGCATCCTCGGCACCAGTGAGCGCACCGAAACGATCCTGATCTACCAGGGCCTCGTCCTGATGGTCGTGCTCGCCTGGCCGGCCTGGGCGCTCTGGGTCTGGCCGACGGCCGAGCAATGGTTCTGGCTGGTGCTGCTCAGCCTGTTCGGCACCGCCGGGCAATGGCTGATCACCAAGGCCTACCAGGTCGGCGAGGCCGCGGCCCTGGCGCCGCTCGATTTCAGCCGCCTGATCCTGGCCGGCTTCACCGGCTTCGTGTTCTTCGCCGAAGTGCCGTCGCTGACGACGCTCGCCGGCGCCGCCATCGTCATCGGCGCGACGCTCTACACGATG
>SDZP01000750.1 GCA_004144935.1 Caulobacteraceae bacterium
GTAGGAGCCAGGGTTGAGGTTGGGCATGTTGGCCCAGAGGTCGATCTGGCCGCGCCCGCCGCCGAAGTTGGAACACACGGCGCCGATGGCCGCCTGATTGCGCTGGACCCGGCCACCGGCGCCGTGTGTTCCAACTTCGGCGGCGGGCGCGGCCAGATCGACCTCTGGGCCAACATGCCCAACCTCAACCCTGGCTCCTACTACTCCACCTCGCCGGTGGTTGCTACCGCCAAGGTCGTGATCGTCGGCGGCACGGTGCTCGACAACGTCTCCACCAAGGAACAGTCCGGTGTCATCCGCGCCTTCGACATCAACACCGGCGCACTGCTCTGGAACTGGGACTCGGGCAAGCCCGACGCCACCGCGCCGATTGCCGCCGGCGAGAGCTACACCCCGAACTCGCCGAACAGCTGGTCGATCTCCAGCGTCGACGAAGCGCTCGGCTTGGTCTATGTGCCGCTGGGCAACCAGCCACCGGACCAGTGGGGCGGCAACCGCACGCCGGCCGTCGAGAAGTACTCGTCGTCGGTCGTCGCGCTCGACCTGGCCACCGGCAAGGCGCGCTGGGAATTCCAGACGGTGCACCACGACCTCTGGGACTACGACGTGCCCTCGCAGCCCACCCTGATCGACCTGACCATCAACGGCGCTGTCATCCCGGCACTGGTGCAGCCGACCAAGCAGGGCGAGATCTTCGTGCTCGACCGCCGCACCGGCAAGCCGCTGCTGCCGGTCACTGAAGTGCCCGCGCCGCAAGGCGCCGCGCGAGGCGACTTCACCGCGCCGACGCAACCGAAATCGGCGCTGTCCTTCGAGCCCAAGCCGCTGACCGGCCGCGACATGTGGGGCGCGACCATGTTCGACCAGCTGGCCTGCCGCATCGCCTTCAAGAAGCTGCGCTACGAAGGCCGCTTCACGCCGCCCCCGTTGAAGACGCCGAAGTTGCCCGGATAGCCCAGCGAGCCCTGCTCCGACGGCGGCGTGAAGCGGCCTTCGTAGCGCAGCTTCTTGAAGGCGATGCGGCAGGCCAGCTGGTCGAACATGGT
>SDZP01000751.1 GCA_004144935.1 Caulobacteraceae bacterium
CTGTAGCGGGCTCCAGGACAGCCGCTTGCCGCCCGCCGGCGTCGGACCTGCGTCCTGCACGTTGAGGGGTGGCATGAAGTCCAGGTCCGGGGTGACCTCGAAGGCGATGTCCGGAGAATAGTCGCCGTGAACGCTGTGGGCGCCGACCAGCGAGCCTGTGGCCGGCACGTTCACCCGCGTGCGCTCGTTGGGCCAGTGGCCATAGCTGACCGACGTCCCGAAGACGGGCGGCCGCTCGCTGCGAACCTGCACGCCGCCGCCAAGGTCGGGCAGAGGCGAGCCTGGGCCGAGGGTGGAGAAGTCGATGACCAGGGGCTGACCCGGGCCGGCATGTTCGCCGCAGCCCCAGTAGATCATCAGCTTGGCCTTGGGCCGCTGGTAGGTGCTGGGATCGCCGGGATCGGTCTCGCGCGGGGCGCCCGGCTTGCCGGGCTTGTCCGAAACAGGAGACAGAAGCGGCAGACTGGCCCCGACCCCAAGGGCCGGCGGCGGCGCGTGGGCGGCCTCCGGCGGTCCGGAGGGCGCCTGGCTGGAGCTCAGCTGCAGGGTCAGGCTGCGCTGCGGCGCGCTCGCCTGGCCGGCGGCCATGTTCAAGAGGGAGCCCATGGAGGGGCGTTTGCCGGTCATGAGCTGCGAGCCGAAGCCCGACGTGGTCGCCGCGCTGACCCAGTAGTCCGCGACCGGCCCCGTGATCGGCCCGACGCCAGGTTGCGGCCGCGCCGGCGGCGCGGCTGGCGCCGGCCCCGGCGCCCTGCGCTTCTGCGCCGTCGCCACGCCCCCCACGCTGAACACGACCGCCACGGCGCACACGCCAAGGATACGCACAGCCCTCATAGTATTCTCCCCAATACTAGCCCCGTTGACCGAGACTACTGGCTTGATGACTTCAGGGCTAGACCTGGCTGGCGGTGCTGTCAGTCTAACGCTAACTTATCTCCACTTCGGGCCGCGTGAGCCCTTCTGGAGCAAGGCCTTGCATGCGTCCGCTGTCGTTCAAGAGGCACCGCTTCCCAGCTGACGTTATCCGCTATGCCGTGTGGCTG
>SDZP01000752.1 GCA_004144935.1 Caulobacteraceae bacterium
ATCTCGAGACCTATCCCGGCTTCTACAACACCTCGGATGCCGGCTTCATCGACGAGGACGGCTATGTCTTCATCATGGGCCGCACCGACGACATCATCAATGTCGCCGGCCACCGGCTCTCGACCGGCGGCATGGAAGAGGTGCTGGCCTCGCACCCGGCCGTGGCCGAATGCGCCGTGGTCGGGATCAAGGATGCGCTCAAGGGCGAGCAGCCCTGCGGCTTCGTCGTGATGAAAGCCGGGGTGACGCAGTCGCCGGCCGAGGTCGAGAAGGAACTGGTCGGGCTGGTGCGCGACAAGATCGGCCCCGTCGCCGCCTTCAAGCTGGCGATCACCGTGGCGCGGCTGCCGAAGACGCGCTCCGGCAAGATCCTGCGCGCGACGATGAAGAAGATCGCCGATGGCGAGGAGTATGCGATGCCGGCGACGATCGAGGATCCGGCCGTGCTGGGCGAGATCGGGACCGCGCTGAAGGGCAGGGGGCTGGGCTAGCTCAGAACCCGAGCGCGGCGCCGTTCCAGCGCAGCAGCCGCGCCGGCAACTCCAGCCGCATCAGATCCTCGCCGACGATCAGCGGCCCGGCATAGCCGCCGGCCCGGATCTCGGCGAAGAGCGCCGCGGTGTCGGCCCCCGGCGGGACGAGATGGGTCAGCGCCAGCGTCCTGACGCCGGCGCGCCGGGCGAGGCCGGCCACAACCGCCGGGGTCATGTGATAGCTCTGCACCGAGGCCACCGTCTGCGCCGAGCGCACGCCGGCGGTGACAGGCATCTGGCTGTCGATGAAGACCTCGCAGACCAGGAGATCGCAGCCTTGCGCCGCCTGTTCGAGCGAGGGGGTCAGGCGGGTGTCGCCGGAGTCGCCGACATTGACGCGGGCGGCGGCCCGGACCTTCAGGAGGGCGGTGTCCAGTATGGCGGCCGGGCTCAGGGCGGCGTCGCGGGAGAAGTCGGACAGGCGGGTGGAGTCGACCTCGCCAAGGGCCACGCTGGCGATGCCGGACCGGGCCGTGACGTCGAAGCTGTCCTGAAGACGCTGCAACCCT
>SDZP01000268.1 GCA_004144935.1 Caulobacteraceae bacterium
CTCCAGATACCGTAGTAGCGGCCCCGCTCATGGTTGGAGAACCAGTGCGACAGGCCCACGACGCTGGCCGGCGCCCCGAAGCTCTGGAACCAGCCGTTCAGCCCCCACAGCAGCACCGCCACCCAGACCACGAGGTTGAAGCCCATGGCGATGTTGATGATGGCCGAGACCAGGATCCCGAAGGCCAGGAACATGCGCGGGTTGAGGTGGTCCGACAGGAAGCCGTTGGTCAGCTTGCCGAAGGCGTAGGTGTAGAAGAAGGCCGAGCCGATCAGGCCCAGATCCGCCGGCGAGAAGATGCCCGCGTCGATCAGCGGCTTCTTCACCACCCCCAGCGCCAGGCGGCAGGTGTAGGCCAGGCCATAGCCGCCGGTGATGGCGATCATCACCATCAGCCGGTTGTGGCGGAACATCCGGTCGATCAGGGCGCGGTCGCTGAGCGGGGCGGCGTCCGGGCCGGGCGCGAAGGCCCTGATGATGGCGCTGAGCACTGTGTCGTCCCTCCCCGATCGTCTTGTTGGGTCCGCCCGGCGAAGGGCTTGGACCATCGTCGTGTGACAGTCCGGTCTCAGGTCTTCCTGGCGATCCAGTCGTGAGCCGGGTCGTTGCGGAAGATCCACTGCCGCGTCGGCCCCGCCATGACGTTCAGGTAGTAGAGGTCATAGCCGTGCGGCGCCCCGACCGGGTGGTAGCCCCGGGGCACCATGACCACGTCGCCATCCTGCACGCAGACCGTCTCGTCGAGGCTGCGGTCATCGGTGTAGACCCGCTGGAAGGCGAAACCCTGGGGCGGCGACAGGCGGTGGTAGTAGGTCTCCTCCAGCGCCGTTTCCTCGCCCGCCGTGGCGGTGTCGTGCTTGTGCGGCGGATAGCTGGACCAGTGGCCGCCGGGGGTGATGACCTCGACCACCAGCAGGCTGTCGGCGGGTTCGGTCTCCGGCAGGATGTGGCGGACATAGCGGGTGTTGGTCCCGGCCCCCCGGACCTCCCGGCTCATCTTGGCTGGCTCGATGACCCGCGCGGCGCCCTTTCCCGAGCCCGGCGCCGAACAGACGGCCAGTTCGACGGCCCCGACGGCGGCGACCGACCAGCCCTGGCCGGCGGGGACATAGACGGCGGCCGGGGCGGCGTCCTCGAAGACACTGGCGCGGCCGCCGAGGCCCCTGTGGGTTTCGTCGCCGACCGTGATGTCGGCCCTGCCGGTCAGCACCACCAGGCAGGCCTCGCGCTCGCCCGCCGCCTCACCGGCCGACTGTCCGGCCGCCAGGTTGACGACCCTGAAGCCGACATGGTCCCAGCCGGCGCTCTGCGGCGTGACTTCCAGCACCGTGCCGGCGGCGTCGGGGGCGTGGGGGCGGACGAGGAGGGTCATCTAGGCCGCCTTCTTCAGGCCGGCGGCCTCGGCTTCGCGCTCGAGGGTGCGCAGGCCGAGGTCGGCGTAGGTCCGGGGGTCGGCCAGGGCCGGGTCCTGCTCGGCCTCGATGATGATCCAGCCGCCATAGCCGATGTCCGACAGCGCCCGCATGATCTTGCCATAGTCCAGCCCGCCGTCGCCGGGCACGGTGAACATCCCGGCCAGCACGCCGTCCAAGAAGCTCGCCCCGGCCTCACGCACCTGCCTGTGGGTCGCGCGGCGGATGTCCTTGCAATGGACGTGGGCGATGCGGTCCGGATGGGCCCTGATCACCTCGACCGGGTTGATGCCGCCCAGCGCCGCATGGCCGGTGTCCAGCGTCAGCCCGACATTGGGACCGGTGTGGCGGATGAAGGCGTCGAGGTCGGCGGCGCGCTCGACCACGGTGCCCAGGTGGTGGTGATAGGCGAAGCGCAGGCCCTGCGCGGCGATGTAATCCGCGACCTGCGTCAGCCGCTCGCCGAACGACGTCCAGCCGGCCTCGTCGAGCACCGGCGTGTCGGTCATCGGCACGGCGCGGGCCCCGTGGATGGCGTTGGAGGTCTCGGCATGCACGAAGACGGTGCTGCCCATGGCCTTCAGCAGGGCAAGGTGATCCTGCAGGGCGGCGACCTCGGCCTCGGCGTCGTGGACCAGCAGGGCGCCGCTGTACCAGCCGCCGACCAGGTCCAGGCCATAGCTGTCCAGCAACGGCTTCAGGGTCTCCGCGTCGCGCGGAAACTTGCCGCCCAGCTCGACGCCGCTGAAGCCGACGTCGCGGATGTCGGCCAGGATGGACTCCAGCGGCGTGTCGCCGCCCAGTTCCGGCATGTCGTCGTTGGCCCAGGCGATGGGGCTGACCCCGAAGCGGATGGTCATGGTCAGTCCCCGGTACGCTGCTGTTTCATTTGAACTTCATAGTCGGCCCGGGCGGCCCGGACCTGCTCGCGGCTCGAAACCTCCGGCACCGCCACGTCCCACCAGGTCCCGCCGGCCTCGGTGGAGATGGCGGGATCGGTGTCGATGACCACCACGCTGGTGCGGTCGGCCGCGTAGGCGCGGTTCAGCGCCGCCTCGAGGTCGCCAAAGCCGCTGACCTTTTCGGCCAGGGCGCCCAGGCTGCGGGCATGGGCGGCGAAATCGATCTCGGGCAGGGTCTCGTGGCGGCTGTCGGCCAGCAGGTTGTTGAACGCCGCCCCGCCCGTCCCCGCCTGCAAGCGGTTGATGCAGCCGAAGCCCCGGTTGTCGAGCACCACGATGGTCAGCTTGCGGCCCAGCATCACCGAGGTGGCGATCTCCGAGTTCATCATCAGGTAGCTGCCGTCGCCGACCAGGACGATGGTCTCGCGCCCCGGCTCGGCCATCTTGACGCCCAGCCCGCCGGCGATCTCGTAGCCCATGCAACTGAAGCCGTACTCGACGTGATAGCCGCCCGGCCGGTGCGTGCGCCACAGCTTGTGCAGTTCGCCCGGCAGGCCGCCGGCCGCGCAGACCACCACCGCGTCCGCGTCGGCCGTGCGCCAGACCGCGCCCAGCACCTGGGCGTCGGACGGCCGGACATTATCGCCCGGCGCGGCGGTGACCGCTTCGAAGGCGGCGTTCCAGTCGGCGACGGCGGCGGCGTGGTCGGTCTCGGCCCGCCAGTCCCGCAGACGGTCGCCGAGGCCCTCGATCACCGACCGCGCGTCGCCGACCACGGCCAGGGCGCCGTGCTTGACCGCGTCGAAGGCGGCGACATTGACCTGGACCAGCCGCCGGCCGGGGGCGCCGAAGAGGGCCCGCGAGCCGGTGGTGAAATCCTGCAGTCGCGTGCCGACGCCGATGATCAGGTCCGCCGCCTCGGCCGCCGCGTTGGCGGCGCTCGTGCCGGTAACCCCGACCGCGCCGAGATTGCACGGGTGATTCCAGGCCAGGCTGCCCTTGCCGCCCTGGGTCTCGACGACCGGGACGCGGGCCCGCTCGGCGAACCGCGCCAGCGTCGCTTCCGCCTGGCTGTAGCGGACCCCGCCGCCGGCCACGATCAGCGGCGCCTTGGCGGTCAACAGCAAGGCGGCCAGGTCGTCCAGCTCGCGCGGATCGGCCGGCTGGCGGCGGATGCGGTGCAGGCGGC
This sequence comes from Caulobacteraceae bacterium, assembly GCA_004144935.1. GTDB lineage: Bacteria > Pseudomonadota > Alphaproteobacteria > Caulobacterales > Caulobacteraceae > Caulobacter. The sequence goes on from SDZP01000268.1 coordinate 3,504, forward strand.
GCCGGAAGAAGGCTTCCGGATAGTCATAGGCCTCGGCCTGCACGTCCTGGCAGAAGGCCAGGGTCACGGGACCGCAGTCGACCGGATCGGTCAGCACGGCGATAGCGCGCGGCAGGGCGGCCAGCAGCTGCTCGGGCCGCGCGATGCGGTCGAAGTAGCGCGAGACCGGGCGGAAACAGTCGTTGGCGCTGACCGTGCCGTCGCCGAAGGCCTCGATCTGCTGCAGCACCGGATCGGGCCGGCGGCTGGCGTAGACGTCGCCGGGCAGCAGCAGCACCGGCAGGCGGTTCACATGCGCCAGCGCCGCGGCGGTGACCATGTTGGTGGCGCCCGGCCCGATGGAGGTGGTGCAGACCATGGCCCGCTGGCGGCGCATCTGCTTGGCGTAGGCGATGGCGGCATGGGCCATGCCCTGTTCGTTGTGGGCGCGATAGGTCGGCAGCACGTCCTGCGCCGCCTGCAGCGCCTCGCCCAGTCCCGCGACATTGCCATGCCCGAAGATGGCCCAGCAGCCGGCGAAAAAGGGAACCTCGGCGCCCTCGACCTCAACATGCTGCGCCGCCAGCCAGCGGACGGCCGCCTGGGCCGCGGTGAGACGCACGGTGCTCACGCCGCCTGCTCCCGCGAGCCGCGCGCGATGCGCCAGGCCTTGGTCAGGGCGTCGAACCGAGTCGCCATGGCGGCCACCGCCGCGCTGTCGCCGATCCGTCCCGCCAGCCAGTCGCGCGCCACGTCGTAGAAGATGGTCCGGCCGACCGCGAAGCCCTTGATGATCGGGATCGTCGCCGCGACCTTGATCGAGGCCATCAGGTCCTCGATCGGCGCCGACAGGCCCAGCAGCACCACGCCCCGGCACCAGGGATCGTTTTGCTGGATCACGGCCTCGATGTTGCGCCAGGCGGCCACGTCGTCACTGGGCTCCAGTTTCCACCAGTCGGGCTTGATGCCCAGAGCATAGAAGCGTTGCAGGCAGTCGGCGATGGCGCCGCTGTCGACCGGCATGCCCTTGGGCAGGATGACCTCGAGCAGGAATTCGTGGCGGGTCTTGCGGCAGGCGTCCGCCAGCCGGACCAGCTGCCGCTCCTGGGCCTCGCGCAGGCTGGCCGGATCGTCGGGGTGATAGAAGACCAGACATTTGACCACATGGTTCAGCGGCCATTCGGCCAGTTCGGTGGCCACGTCCGCCGAGCATTCGAACTGCAGGGGGCGCGACTGCGGCAGCTCGATGGGCCGGCCGATCCAGTAGGGATAGTCCGCCGCCTTCGCCAGCGTGTCGAAGCCATAGCGGCCGTCGGCCAGGATCCCGAAGCGCGGATCGCCCTTGGCCACCGCATCGACGGCGCGCAGGGCCAGCAGCTTGAAGGCCGGCACCCGGGCCGGGTCGGCCCCGGTCTGGGCGATCAGGTCGTCGAACTGGCTGCGATGGTCGACGGCCAGCACGGTCAGCTCGTCATGCACCCCGTCGCGGGTGGTGGCCCAGTGGATATGCTCCAGCGCCGCGTCGTCGCGCAGGCGGAAGGGCAGGTCGGCGCGGCCGAGGAAGTGCTCCATCTCCGGCCAGGTGGCCATGGCCGGGGCGCAGCCGTG
>SDZP01000753.1 GCA_004144935.1 Caulobacteraceae bacterium
CAACTACATGATGCGGGTCATGGAGAACATGTCGATCTACAAGGCTCGACTGAACGGCGGGACGGCGCCGCTGACACTGTCCCAGGACATCCGTCGGGGCACGCCGCGCGGACCGCAGGCCTACACGGCGGTGTCTGGCGAAGAGCCCTATCGCACGCCGGAGCCGGACTCCGGCGAGTAACGCAGGCTGGACAGGAGGGGCCCGTCGGGGCCCTCGATCCAGCGGGCGTTCAGGCCGAAGACGTCCTTAAGGATCTCCGGTCGAAGTGCGTGCTCAGGCCGTCCCTCTGTCTTGTTGAACCCGTGCTGAGCGACAACGATACGATCGGCCCAACGCGCCGCGAGGGTAAGATCATGCAGGCTCACCAGAACGGCTTGTCCGCGGCGGGCGCGCGCTCTTAGAACATCCAGCACCAGAAGCTGGGCGTCTGGATCCAGACCGGCGATCGGCTCATCGAGCATTAGTGACCCTGCAGGAGCGGCGAGTACGCGGGCGAGCAGCACGCGCGCGCGCTCGCCGCCGGACATCTCCGCCACGCCGCGATCGGCGAGATGATCGGCCTCAACCTCCTTCAAGGCGGCGTAGGCGGCCTCTTTGGCGTCAGCGCCGGACAGGAAGGGCGCGCCGAGAGCGGCGATTTCGAGCGCGGGCAGATTCCACGCAATCCGCCGCTCCTGTGGGAGGTAGGCCACCCGTTTGGCTCTCTGAGCGGGCGTCAGGGCGGATACCTCGTCTCCGTCCAGGCGGGCGAAACCCTTCGACAGCGGCAAGAGGCCTGCCAGCGCCCGGATGGCGCTCGTCTTTCCCGCGCCGTTGGGGCCCACGATGGCGACGAGTTCGCCCGGTTCGACCCACACTTCCATGCCGTCGAGAACCTGCCGGCCGCCGAGCCAGGCGAACCCGCCGTCGAGCACTAGTCCACTCACAGCCGCCACTCCCGCGCCGCGCGCCAGGCGATCAGGGCGAACAGGGGCGCGCCGACCAGGGCGGTGAAGACGCCCAGCTTCAGTTCCTGGTCCGTCGGGGTGATCCGGGCCAGC
>SDZP01000754.1 GCA_004144935.1 Caulobacteraceae bacterium
GACATCGTGAAGCCCGAGGAGCTGGGCGTGGACGTCAAGCCGCGCCTGAAGACCCTGAAGGTCAGCGAACCGGCCAAGCGCGGCGCGGGCGTGAAGGTGCCGGACGTGGCCACGCTGGTGGCGAAGCTCAAGACCGAAGCCAAGGTGATTTGAAAATGACCTCCCTCGTCATCGCAGAACACGACAACGCCTCCATCAAGGCCTCCACCCTCAACACCGTCACGGCCGCAGCGGCCTGCGGCGGCGACGTGCACGTGCTGGTGGCCGGCGCCAACGCAGCCGAAGCCGCCAAGGCCGCCGCGCAGATCGCGGGCGTGGCCAAGGTGATCCACGCCGACGGCCCGCAGTTCGAGCACGGCCTGGCCGAGAACGTCGCCGCGCAGGTGCTGGCGATCGCCGGCAACTACAGCCACATCCTGTTCCCGGCCACCGCCGGCGGCAAGAACGTCGCCCCGCGCGTGGCGGCCAAGCTGGACGTGGCGCAGATCTCCGACATCACGAAGGTCGACGCCGCCGACACCTTCGAGCGGCCGATCTACGCCGGCAACGCGATCGCCACGGTGCAAAGCGCCGACAGCGTCAAGGTGATCACCGTGCGCACGACGGCGTTCGACCCGGCGGCGGCCACCGGCGGCAGTGCGTCGGTCGAGACGGCCAGCGGCACCGGCGACAGCGGCAAGTCGAAGTTCGTGGGCCAGGAGATCGCCAGGAACGACCGTCCCGAGCTGACCTCCGCCAAGATCATCGTCTCCGGCGGCCGTGCGCTCGGCTCCTCGGAGAAGTTCCAGGAAGTGCTGACGCCGCTGGCCGACAAGCTGGGCGCAGCCATCGGTGCTTCCCGCGCCGCAGTGGATGCGGGCTACGCGCCCAACGACCTGCAGGTCGGCCAGACCGGCAAGATCGTGGCGCCGCAGCTGTACGTGGCACTGGGCATCTCCGGGGCCATCCAGCACCTGGCGGGCATGAAGGACTCCAAGGTGATCGTGGCGATCAACAAGGACCCCGAGGCGCCGATCTTCAGCGTCGCCGACTACGGGCTGG
>SDZP01000755.1 GCA_004144935.1 Caulobacteraceae bacterium
CCGCAAAGCCGATGGTCTGCCACAGGGGCGGCGCCTGTTCGTTCGCGACGCCCAGCACCGTGGCGAGGACGGCGACGATGGCCAGCAGCGGCACGATGGCCAGGTCTTCCAGCAGCAGGATGGAGACCGCCCGCTGACCCGGCCCGCCCGCGATCTCGCCGCGCTCTTCCAGCATCTGCATGATGACGGCGGTGGACGACAGGACGAAGCCCATGGCCCCGACGAAGGCGACCGGCGCCGAGAAGCCTGCCAGCATGGCGGTGAGGGTCAGGATCAGGCCGCAGAACAGCACCTGGGCCGCGCCCAGGCCGAAGATTTCCTTGCGCAGTCCCCAAAGACGTTTGGGCCGCATCTCCAGCCCGATGATGAACAGGAAGATGACCACGCCGAATTCGGCGACGTGCAGGATGGTCTCGGGTTCGCGAAACAGCTTCAGGCCGAAGGGACCGATGGCGAGGCCCGCCGCAAGATAGCCCAGCACCGAGCCCAGGCAGATCCGCTTGAACACCGGCACGGCGAGCACGCCCGCCGCCAGCAAGGCGGCCGCCGCGCCCAGATCCAGTCCCGTCGCCGCCTCGGACATCACATTCCCCCTCAAGCTTGGCCCCTATTGTGGGGGGCGTCGCGCGCGATTGCGAGATGGCGCCGAAGACACGGTCGAAGATCGCCGTGCGGCGAGCGACCCAGACGCCACAGTTTCGCCCCAGGACGACCCGCGACTGGCGTCAAGAAAACAACCGGAGGAAGCCATGTCACGTGTCATCAGGATCGCGGCCCTGTCACTGCTGAGCGTGTCGATCGCCGCGCCGCCGGCAGCCCTGCCGTCCATTGCCATGGCCAAGCCTTTGGATGGCGAAGCGACGCCGGCGGCCTGTGGCCCGCTGGGCTTCGACCTAGGCCAGCCGGCGCCGGTCGCTGCGCCTCCGGTGCGCCGTATGCCGCCGCCTCCCGTGAACATCACGCCCAGCCGCAAGGAAGACCGGGTCGAATACAGCGCGCCCCCTCCTCCTCCTCCGCCGCCGCCGGCCCCTCCAGCGC
>SDZP01000756.1 GCA_004144935.1 Caulobacteraceae bacterium
GGTCTATTTGATCCCCTTGATCGGCGGCTTCCTGGCCGACAAGTGGCTGGGCTCGCGCAAGGCCATCGCGTTCGGCGCCCTGCTGCTGGTGGCCGGCCACCTGGCCATGGCCGTGGAGGGCCCGCCCGCCACCCAGACCCTGACCTATCAAGGCGCCACCTACGACTTCCAGTCGACGGGTCGGGGCGACGACCGCAAGGTCGAACTGATGGTGGGCGGCAAGGCCTATGGCTACGGGCCGGCTCAGGGCGGCGGCCTCGCCATCAACAACCTGCCGCCGGGCGCGCCCCTGCCGGCGGTGCTGCCGGCCGGCGCCTATGAGCTTGGGGTCAAGCCCGCCCCGCGCATCTTCAAGGACATCATGTTCCTGGCGCTGGCCCTGATCATCATGGGCGTCGGCTACCTGAAGGCCAACATCTCCTCGATCGTCGGCCAGCTCTATCCCAAGGGCGACCCGCGCCGGGATCCCGGCTTCACGCTCTACTACTACGGCATCAACCTCGGCAGTTTCTGGGCGGCGTACGGCTGCGGCGCGCTGGGCCAGAAGATCGGCTGGGGCTGGGGCTTCGGCGCAGCCGGCGTCGGCATGGCGCTGGGCTGGCTGATCTTCGTGTTCGGCAAGCCGCTGCTGCAGGGCAAGGGCGAACCGCCGCAGCCCGAGGCGCTGAAGAAGAAGGTGGCCGGTCCTATCAATCTGGAATGGGCGCTCTATCTCGCCGCTCTTCCCGGCGTGGCTATCGTCTGGGTGCTCGTGCAGTACAACGGCGTGGTCGGCTGGATGCTGGCCGCGGGCTCCCTCATCGTGCTGGGCTATCTCGGCTGGGTGATGGCGACCCAGTGCACCAAGCAGGAGCGTGAGCGACTGGGACTGGCGCTGGTCCTGATCGGCGGGTCGGTGGTGTTCTGGACGCTGTTCGAGCAGGCCGGCTCGTCCCTCAACCAGTTCGCCGAGCGCAACACCGATCTGCGGGTGGGCTTCGGCCAGTCGCTGACCGCCTCCCAGACCCAGATGTTCAACGCCGGATGGATCCTGATC
>SDZP01000757.1 GCA_004144935.1 Caulobacteraceae bacterium
TTCACCAGTTCCTGCAGCGCGTCTCGGCGGCCTGAGACGGTAGCCCGGCGGCCCGCCTCGGCGGCGCGATCAGGCCGCCGCCTCGCGCGCATGGGCGCCGAGATAGGCTATGGCGGCCGCGACGCCGCCCTCCCCATGCGGGATGCCCTTCGCCTGCAGTGCCATCTCGACAGCGCTCAGGCTGCCCAGCACCATCGGCGCATTGACATGGCCCATATGGGCAATGCGGAAAGCCTTGCCGGTGAGATCGCCGATGGCGAGGCCAAGCGTGACTCCGCAGACCTCTCTTGCATAGTCGGTGATGACGGTCGGATCGCCGTCGACGAGGATGGTGGTGACCGACGGGGCGCGCTGCGACGGCTCGACGACGTTGAAGCTCAGCACCTGGCCTTCAGCCCATTTCGACATCGCTGCCTGCGTCGCAGCCGCCAGCAGGGCGTGGCGTCGCCAGACCGCTTCGAGACCTTCGGTCAAGATCATGTCGAGCGCGGCGCGCAGGCCGAACATCAGGTGCTCGGGCGGCGTGCCGCAATGCTTCATGTAGAGCAGCGGGTCCATGCGCGCGGTCCAGTCCCAATAGGGCGTGCGCATGGTCGCCTGCCGGTGCGCATGCAGCGCCTTGCCGTTGGCCGCGACGAAGGCGAGGCCGGGCGGGGTCATCAGCCCCTTTTGCGAAGCGGACATCGCGACGTCGACGCCGAAGTCGTCCATATCGAACGGCATGCAGCCGAGGGCGGCGACGCCGTCGACCATATACAGCGCCGGATGGCCGGCTGCATCGATGGCGCGACGGATCGCCTGAATGTCGTTGACCACGCCGGAGGCGGTGTCGATCTGGACCGTCAGGACCGCCTTGATCGCGTGGTCCTTGTCCTGCCGCAGGCGCTCTTCCACCGCCGCCGGGTCGACCGCCGCACGCCAGGAGCCGGCGAGGACCTCGACATCGGCGCCCATGAACCGGGCCATCTCGCCCCAGCCGATGGCGAGGTCCTCGCCGGCTCCTGGCGTGCGGCGGTCGACCCGGCGGCGGTGGAAG
>SDZP01000758.1 GCA_004144935.1 Caulobacteraceae bacterium
AAGGCGATGAAGGGGCTGATCGCCCTGGCCAAGGCGGGCCGTTTCGAGGGCGAGACGGTGGTGTTTCTGCACACCGGCGGGGCGCAGGGGCTGTTCGGGTATGAGAGCGAGATCGGGGGATCGTTGTGAAGCCCGCAAGGCTGATCGCGGCGCTGGGCCTTTCGTTTCTGGCGGCGCCTGCGAGCGCATGGGGCGGGCAGGATGCAGGGCCGCCGCCGCCACCCGCTACAAAGCCGCTGCCGACCGCGCCGGCGACGCCGGACGATCCCAATGAGGGGCGGGTGGTGCTGAACTGCGCTGTTCAGCCCGACGGCAACGTGCGGGACTGCCGGATCGTGGAGGAGGCGCCGGCGGGCTTTGGCTTCGGCCAGGCGGCAATCCGCGTCGCCGCGCAGAGCCGACTTTCGCCAGAAGCCGCCAGAACGATCGGACCGGACGGACGGGTCCAGTGGACGACTCGTTTCCGGCTGGACGATTGAGCGGGAGCCCCCTGATGAAAACCCTCGGCATTCTGGGCGGCATGGGGCCGGTGGCGACGGTGGCCTTCATGGCGCGGGTGCAGGCTCTGACGCCGGCGACGCGGGATGAGGATCACCTGCGGATGCTGGTGGACCTGAACCCGCAGGTTCCGAACCGGCATACGTCGCCGGACGCGGCGGGCGCGACGCTGGGGGAGATGGCGGTGCGGCTGCGCGAGGTTGGAGCCGGGGTGCTGGCCATGCCATGCAATACAGCCCACGCCCATGCCGACGCGATCCGGGCGGCGGGCCTGCCCTTCATCGACATGATCGCGGCCACGGTGGAGGCCGTGACGGCGTGCGGCGCGACGCGGATCGGGGTGCTGGCCACGCCGGGCGGGGAGGCGCTGTACGCGGAGGCGCTGGCCCGGGCCGGGCTGGAGATCGTGCGGCTGGCGGGCGCGGACCGCGAGGCCTTCATGGCGGCGGTGTTCGCGGTCAAGGCGGGCGACGACGGCGCGGGGCCGCGCGGGGAGATGCGGCGACTGGCGGCGGCGCTGGTCAGCGCGGGCGCCG
>SDZP01000269.1 GCA_004144935.1 Caulobacteraceae bacterium
GATCTACGTCCTGCCCTTCACCCTGTTCTTCCTGGTCGCCTTCGCCGCCCTGGACCGCCAGGCGCCGGTGCAGGGCGGCGAAGGCGACCAGGAAGAACAGGGTGAAGGGCAGGACGTAGATCAGCGCGACGACCGCCTGATGCGGGCTCGGCAGCTTCAGGGCCAGCACCCAGAAGCGGAAGTCGACCTTGAACAGGGCGTCGACCAGCAGCAAGGCGCCGTAGCCGACGCCGACGACCACAAGGACGACGAGAACCCCCGGCCAGGGCGGGCGGCCAGGCTCGCGGGCGGCCTTCCGCTCGAACAGGCCCAGCAGCAGGGTGATGGCGGCGTTTATCGCCATCCAGACGAGGATCTGGTTGCTGACCGTCTGTGGCAGGACCGGGCTGGGGGGCAGGAGCAGGGTGACCAGGATGAAGGCCGGAAAGTAGGTCAGCACCGGCACAAGCGCCGTCAGGGCCAGGGTCAGGCGCCAGCGGCCCGTGCGGCGCTCGACGCTCGCGGCCGGCGCGCCGCGCAGGGTGGCGAAGGCCGGCATGTCGAGCAGGACGGCGAAGGTCCCCAGCAGCAGGACGACGAAGCCGACCAGGGCCAGGCCCGTGCCGGCTTCCTTCCACATCCAGATCTGGTCGCCGGCCGGGCGGGGCGTTCCGCCCGAAAGGGTCCGGGCGAACCAGTCGAGGCTGGCGCCGACCGCCTCGGTCGAGAGGTGGTCGCCGGGGTGGGTGGTGGCCGGCCTGTAGAGGCGCCGGGCCGTGCCGGCGGCGATGTCGCCGTAGAGACGATCGGTCTCGATGCTCTGGTCGGTCCCGAACAGGGCCTTCGCCTTGGCGCTGGTCCCGACGTCGATGGCCCGGGGCACGCCCCACATCAGCTTGGCGAACTCGTCATAGCGGCTGAACACCAGGGCGGTGTTGCGCGGCCAGGCCGGCGTGCCGTCCATGGCGAAAGGCGGGCCGGTGGAGGAGCCTTCGAGGACGACCGCCCTGTAGGCGTCCGGCATGGCCGCGGCGGCGGCCAGCACGGTCCAGCCGCCCATGCTGTGGCCTTCGAGGCCAATGTTGGCCTTGTCGACGGTGGGCAGGCCGCGCAGGTATTTCAGGCCGTCGGGACCGCCGAACCCGTTCGAGAAGGCCGCGCCGCCGCTGTAGCCGTGGCCGGTCTGGTCGAGGGCGAGAACGACGTAGCCGCGCCGGGCGAACTCGATGGCGAAGGCGGACTGAGTCTCCCGGCTGTTGATGTAGCCGTGGACGGCGAGGATGCCGGGCGCGGGCTTGGCCGCAGTGGCGGTCGGCGGGGTGTAGAGCAGGCCGCTCATGATCACGCCGCCGGTTCCCGGGAAGCGCAGGTCCTCGACCTTGACGCCGCCGCTGGTCTGGATGGCCGAGGCCAGCCCCGAACCCCCGAGGATCAGCAGCCAGCCGATCGCGAACAGCAGCCAACTCTTGCGCATCATCATTTCCCCGCCCCGTGCCGCCCTGGCCGGCGGTCTGTTGGAGGGAAGTGTCACACCGGAAGGGCGGCAGGGCAATTGCGGGATTCCGAAGCATTCCCGACCGCCTAACTTCACGTCACCCCAAGACTTGTTCTTGGGGTCCAAGGTCCAGCCGCCGCGAACGTCTGCCGGGAAGGCGCGGCTGCACCTCCACCCCACCCGATCGTTGAAGCGGACAGGTGGGCCCCAAGAACAAGTCTTGGGGTGACGGACAGGGGGGTGGGAAGTTGCTTGGCCACTTCCGGAGGAATCAGCCGAGGACGACCTCGATCCAGTCCGCCTCCGCCAGTTCGATCTCATCGAGGTTCGCCCCCGGCCCTAGGCGGTCGACCACCAGGAAGTCGCTGACCTCGTTCAGGGCCAGGGAATAGTGGTGCCAGGTTCCGGCGGCGTAGTTCACGCCCTGCGAGCCGTCGGCGAGGAAGACCTCGATCTTCGCGGGAGCCAGCTCACCGGCTGGGGCGACGGCGACCAGGTAGGGGCGGCCGTTCAGGGGCATGAAGGCCTGGCTGCCGTCGGGGTGGCGTTCCATGATCTTCAGGACGAGGCGCGGCAGCGGCGTCGAGCGGAAGATGCTGAGGATGACCTGGCCGTCGTTGACCGTGGCGTGGCCGAGGGCGTGATAGCGGGTCGTGGCCCCGTAGTTGATCGGGTAGTGATGAGCGTCGTCGCGGGCCGAGATGACCTCGCCGTAGGTGGCGAAGGCCTCCGGGGTCAGGGGGCGGGGGCGGACGGTCCTCATTGCGCGCCGGCCTTGATCCAGGCGCCCAGCCTGGCGCGCTCCTCGTCGGTCATGCCGGTCTCGTTGCCCAGCGGCATGGAGTGGTTGGCGACGGCGCGCTGATAGATGCGCGGGGCGTAGGTGCGGATCTGCTCGGGCGTGTCGTAGGCGACGCCGTTGGGCGGGGCGGTGAAGCCCCTGTGTGTCGGCGTCGCCGAATGGCAGGCCGTGCAGTGCTTGCCGATCATCGCCTGAACTTCGGGGAAGCTGGCCGGGGTGACGCCGGCCTCGGCGGGTTTCGGCGTGGTGATCAGGGCGAAGAACATCACGCCGACGAACAGGGCGATGCCGTTGACCAGGATCATCGGGTTCTTCCGGCCGGCGTTCTTCTCGTTGAAGAAGTGGCGGATGACGGCGCCGCTGAGGCCGATGCCGGCGATCAGCAGCCAGTTCAGCGGATGATCGGTGACGATCGGATAGTGGTTGGAGACCATCAGGAAGAGGACGGCCAGGGTCATGTAGTTGTTGTGGACGGAGCGGAGCTTGCCCTTCTTGCCGAGGGCGGGATCGACCGGCTCGCCTTTCAGCATGGCGGCGACGATCCGGCGCTGGTTGGGGATGATGACGAGGAAGACGTTGCCGACCATCGCCGTGCCGATCAGGGCCCCCATGTGGATGAAGGCGCCGCGATTGCTGAAGATGTGGGTCAGGCCGAAGGCGGCGGCCACCAGCACCGCGAACCAGACCACGGCGAACAGCCGCACCCGGTGGGCGAGGAGGCGGCAGAGGGTGTCGTAGACCAGCCAGCCGCCGGCCAGGAAGCCGGCGCCGATGCCGATCGCCTGCCAGGGGGTGAGGGCCAGCTTGGCCGGGTCGATCAGATAGACCGATGCCCCGGCATAGTAGATCAGGGTCAGCAGCAGGATGCCCGACAGCCAGGTGGTGTAGGCCTCCCATTTGAACCAGTGCAGCTCGGCCGGCATGTCCGGCGGGACCGAGAGATACTTGCGCTTGTGGTAGAAGCCGCCGCCGTGCACGGCCCAGAGGTCGCCCTGCACGCCCTTGGGGGTGTCGGGGCCAGCGCGCAGGCTGGCGTCGAGCCACATGAAGTAGAAGGACGAGCCGATCCAGGCGATGCCGGCGATGACGTGCAGCCAGCGGGCGGCCATGTTGGCCCAGGCGAGAAGGTCAGCGAGCATGGGTGGGGTGTTTCTCGGCCGCCGAAGCGGGGCTGACACGGACTTCGGTCGTGTCGTCGGCGACGCTGCTGATCAGGCGGATGTGGGCGCCGTTCTGGAACCGCAAGGTGACGACGGTGACGGCCTCGCCGATGTCCGTTTCAATGCCGGTGATGAGCTGGCCACGCACGGCGGCGACCTCCTTGAGGACGATGGAGGCTTCCCCGGTGTCCGGCGCTGCCTCGTAGGGCTCCGGCGCGTGCCGGTCCGGCCGCCAGAAGACCAGACCGCAGTCGAAGCAGAGCTGGGTCCAGCCATCCAGCGTGCGGATCAAGGTCTCGTTGGCTTCGTCTGTGATGCGGCCGTCCTCGACGAACTCGGTGCAGATGAGTTCGAGGCAGGTCTGGCCAAGCAGGGGGGCCGGGTCGCCGACGACGTTGAGATCGGCGGGCAGGCCGGTGTGGACGGGGGCGTTCATCGGTTGGCCGCGAGAGGTTTCCTTCTCCCCTTGGGGGAGAAGGTGGCGGCGAAGCCGACGGATGAGGGGTCGCACCGGCTTATCGGGTTGCGGTGGCGGAGGTCGGTCGCGGCTTTGAGAGTCATCGACCCCTCATCCGGCCCTTCGGGCCACCTTCTCCCCCAAGGGGAGAAGGGACCTCGATGAACTGCAACAGCTGCGCCGCCACCGACACGGCGATGACCTCCGGCGCCTTGCTCTTCAGGCCGGGGATGCCGATCGGGCAGGTCAGGCCGGCGGCGCTGACCTCGTCCGCCTTCAGCCGGCTCAGGAACCGCGCCTTCTTGGTCTCCGAGCCGATGAGGCCGACGTACCGAGGACCCGCCGACAGCGCCGCGCGGGTCAGCTGGTAGTCGAGGTCGTGGTTGTGGGTGAGGATCAGGACGAGGTCGTCGGGGCCCACCTGGGCGGCCAGTTCGATCAGCCGGGCCTCGTCCTGGATGGCCACGCCGGGGGCGGCGGCTTCGGGGCGGCTGTCATACCAGTCGAGGCGGAAGGGCAGGGGGGCGAAGGCGCGGGCGATGGCCAGGCCGACGTGACCGGCGCCGAAGAGGAGCACGCGGGGCCTTGCGGCGTCGATGCGCTCGACGAGGGCGTCGCCTTCGGTGAGGGTCGGGCGTCGGCCCGGGAGCGGCGCGCCGGCGGCGTCGATCATCGAGACTGCGCCGACCCATTGGGTTTCGTCGGCGAAGAAGGCGCGGGCCAGGCGGGCTCCGCAGACGCTGGCCTTCAGGGCGTAGGGCCGGCCGGCGGCTTCGGCGCGGGCGGCGGGTTCGAGCCAGATGCGGCTGTCCTGGTCCAACCGTTCGAGCAGCAGGCGGACGTGACCGCCGCAGCATTGCTGCAGGAAGGGGCCGAGGGGGTAGTCCTGCATCGCCCAGGCGCGGTCCGACTGGCCGAGCAGGCGGCGGGCCTGCTGGGTGGCGCGATACTCGAGATTGCCGCCGCCGATGGTGCCGGACTGGCCGAGCGGCGTGACCAGCATGCGCGTCCCGGCCTCGCGCGGGGTCGATCCCTCGGCGGCCACGACGGTGATGAGCGCGAGGGGCTCGCCGCGGGTGAGGGTTTGTAGGGCTTGGGTCGCCCAGGTCATCGGCGTACTCCGCGCGACGGCGCCACGCGCGAATAGCCCTCCCCCTCAAGGGGGGAGG
>SDZP01000270.1 GCA_004144935.1 Caulobacteraceae bacterium
ACGTCGCCCTGATCCTCAACGACGATCCGAGGCTGGCGGCAAAGCTGGGCTGCGACGGCGTCCATATCGGCCAGTCGGACATGCCGATGGCCGAGGCTCGCAAGATCATGGGCAAAAGCGCCATGATCGGCGTCACCTGTCACGACAGCCGCCACCTGGCCATGGACGCCGCCGAGGCCGGCGCCGACTACGTCGCCTTCGGGGCCTTCTATCCCACGGCCACCAAGGAGACGCTGTATCGGCCGGATCCCGAGATCCTGACCATCTGGCAGGAGACCATGGAAATCCCCTGCGTCGCCATCGGCGGCATCACCGCCGACAACGCCGGTCCACTGGCCCGGGCCGGAGCCGACTTCGTGGCCGTCAGCGCCGGCGTCTGGGGCCATCCGGACGGCCCCGCCGCGGCGGTGAAGGCGATCAACGCGGCGATCCGCGCCTGACCTTGCTATAGAAGGCCCTCATCGCTAGGTTCCGCGACCTTTTTTCGAGACCCCGACATGCCCGCCACCTCCCCCCTGATCAACGTCATGACCGAAGCCGCCCGCAAGGCCGGCAAGGGCATGGCCCGTGACTTCGGCGAGGTCGGCGAGCTGCAGGTGTCGCGCAAGGGCTCGGCATCCGACTTCGTCACCGCCGCCGACCTGAAGGCCGAGCAGTTCCTGTTCGAGGCCCTCACCAAGGCGCGGCCGGGCTACAGCTTCATCGGCGAGGAGCGGGGCCTGATCGAGGGCACCGACAAGACCCACACCTGGATCGTCGACCCGCTGGACGGCACCACCAACTTCATCCACGCCATCCCCCACTTCGCCATCAACATCGCCCTGCAGCGCGAGGGTGAGGTGGTGGCCTCGGTGACCTACAACCCGATCACCGCCGACCTGTTCTGGGCCGAAAAGGGCAAGGGCGCCTGGCTGGGGGCCGAGCGCCGCCTGCGCGTCGCCGCCCGCAACCGCCTGGACGACGCCCTGCTGGCCACCGGCATCCCCTTCCTCGGCAAGCCCGGCCACGCCCAGTTCCTGAAAGAGCTGCACCAGATCAGCCAGCGGGTCGCCGGCGTGCGCCGCTACGGCTCGGCGGCCCTGGATCTGGCCTGGGTCGCGGCCGGCCGCTACGACGGCTACTGGGAGCGGGGGCTGAACAGCTGGGACGTGGCCGCGGGCCTGCTGCTGGTCACCGAGGCCGGCGGCAAGGTCACCAGCCTGGACGGCGGAGAAGACCCGATCGAGGCCAAGACCATCCTGGCCGCGAACCTGGAGATGCACCCGCTGATCCTTGAGAAGCTGCAGGCGGTGGCGTAGCGCCGCACGCCAACCAATCCACCGTCATCCTAGGCCTTGTGCCTAGGACCCACCGTTCAGCCGCCGCGAAGGTCCGCCATGGAGGCGCAGCCGCGCCTCCACTCCACGGCTCGTGCAGGCGGACCCGTGGGTCCTAGGCACAAGGCCTAGGATGACGACGGTGAGATGGCCGGGATCACGCCACCAAGACCACCTTCCCCACATGCGCCCCGGCTTCCAGGTAGGCGTGCGCCGCCGCCGCCTCGGCCAGCGGGAAGGTCCGGTCGACCACCGCCTTGACCTTGCCGGCTGCGACCCACGGCCAGACCACCCGCTCGATCTCCGCCGCCAGCCGCGCCTTCTCGTCGGCCGAGCGCGGCCGCAGGGTCGAGCCGGTGAGCGTCGCCCGCTTCATCATCAGCCCGAACACCGGCACCTCCAGCATCCCGCCGCCCAGCGCCGCGATGTAGACGATCCGGCCGCCGACCTTCAGCGCCGACAGGTTTTTCGCAAAATAGCTGGCTCCGACCATGTCGAGCACCACGTCGACGCCGCCGGCCTCCTTCGCCACCGCCTCGAAATCCTCGGCCGTCACATCGACCGCGATGTCCGCTCCGAGCGCCAGCGCCTGGGCCTTCTTGTCCGCCCCGCGCCCGGTGGCGATCACCGTCGCCCCGGCCGCCTTGGCCATCTGGATGGCGGTCACCCCGATGCCGCTTGTGGCGCCATGGATCATCAGGGTCTCGCCGGCCTTCAAGCCCCCATGCTCGAAGACGTTGGCGTAGACGGTGAACACCGTCTCGGGCAGGCCCGCCGCCTCGGTCAGGGAGAGCCCCGCCGGGATCGGCAAGGCGTGCCGGGCGTCGACCACCGCGTACTCGGCATATCCGCCCCCGCCCAGCAGGGCGCAGACCTGGTCGCCGACGTTCCAGCGTCCGGCCGCCTTGACCACCTCGCCGGCCACCTCCAGCCCCAGCACCGGCGAGGCGCCGGGCGGCGGCGGATAGGCGCCCAACCGCTGGACGATATCCGGCCGGTTGACCCCCGCCGCCTTGACCCGGATCAGGACATCGCCGTCGCCCGCCACGGGAATGGGCGCCGTTTCGGGCCGCAGGGCCTCGGCCGGCCCCTTGCCGCCCTCGATGCCGATGGCGGTCATGGTCTGGTCGGTCATGGAAGCGTCCCTCAAAGCTTGCGCGCGGCGCGGTTGCGGGGTGAGATAGGACCAAACACGGACTTTCGCGATAGGGAGCGACGGCAATGATCGACGAACCCCTCGGGCCCCGGCCGGGCCGCGGCGAGAACCTGGAGGCCCTGGGCCGCGAGGATCTCGAGATCTACGGCGTCTCGGAACTGGAGGAGCGCGTCGAGGCGCTGCAGGCCGAAATCGCCCGCAGCCAGGCGCAGATCGACAAGAAGAACGCCGGCAAATCGGCCGCCGACGCCTTCTTCAATTTCAAGAATGGATGACAAGGCAAACAAGGTCTTAAGGGGTTGGCACGCAGGTTGCAGTCAGACCGGTCCAAGGGCCGTGTATGGCCTGCTTGCGTAGATTGTAGGGGCGAAGTGTCCATGAACGAAGTTGGCGCGCTGGAAACGGCGCCGTGGCGGGCCGGGGTGATCTCGGATTTCGCCCGGTCGGAGCTGTTTGATCGCACCTTCCAGGAGGGCATGGACCTCGTGGAGGAAACCGCCGCCTACCTCGACGGGGCCGGCCGGCAGGATTCCAAGCTGCTCAGCCGCAACGCCGCCCTGGCCTACGCTTCCGAAAGCATGCGCCTGACCACCCGCCTGATGCAGGTGGCCAGCTGGCTGCTCGTCCAGCGGGCCGTGCGCGAGGGCGACATGGCCCCGGACGCCGCCTGCGACGACCGCTACCGCCTGGGCGCCGAGGCGGTCTGCACCGGCGAACAGAGCGAGGAGCTGCTGCCGCTCGGCCTGCTGACCCTGCTCGACCGCTCGGGCCGCCTCTACGACCGCGTCCGCCACCTCGACAAGCGCATGTATGTCGAGGCCGCGGCCATCGAGGTCCCCAACGCCGTGCTGAGCCAGTTCGACCGCCTGCGGACGGCGTTCAGCGGGCTGGAGGCTTAGGGGGAAGCGTCCTTCCCCCGCTCGTCGGGAGAAGAACGCAGTTCCGGACAAACGAAAAAAGCCGGCTCCTGCTGGAGCCGGCTCTTGCCGTCCGCGCTGACGCGCAGGCTTATTTCTTGGTGAAGCCGCCGAACTTGGCGTTGAAGCGGCTGACGCGGCCACCGCGGTCCAGCAGGTGCTGGTTGCCGCCGGTCCAGGCCGGGTGGGTGTTCGGATCGATGTCCAGGTTCAGGGTCGCGCCTTCCTTACCCATCGTCGAACGGGTCTGGTAGGTGGTGCCATCGACCATCACGACGTTGATGAAGTGGTAGTCGGGGTGCGTGTCTTGTTTCATCGGACTGTCCAACCGACATAAATCGGAGAAAAGGTGGATCGCGGGGTCGCCCGCGGAGACCGGCGGCTATACAGAAGCGTCAGCGACAAGGCAAGGCCGGGAATGACTGACAGCACCAGCGAACAGGCGATCATCGACGGGCGGCCGGGGGCGGGCGCGGCCCTGGTGACCTCGATCCGCGAGGATGCGGGCCGGCGGCCCAAGTCGCGGGATGTCCGCAACCTCGGCAACCTGATTCCCTTCATGCTGAATCACTGGGGCTTCGGGGCCGGCGCCTTCGTCTTCCTGATCATCTCGGTCGGCGCCACGCTGGGGGTGACCGGCGCGGCCAAGGCGGTCGTCGACGAAGGTTTTCTCTCCGGCGGGGCCGATCGGCTGAACATGGCCTTCATCGGCCTGGGCGCCGTGGCCCTGACCTTGGCGGTCAGCACCGCCTTCCGGTTCTATTTCATCACCCGGCTGGGCGAGCGGGTCGTGGCCGACGTGCGCAAGGCCCTCTACAGCCACATCCTGACCCTCGACCCGGCCTTCTTCCTGAAGACCCGCACCGGCGAGGTGCTGTCGCGGATGACCACCGACATCACCCTGATCGAGACCCTGGTCGGCTCCTCGATCTCCATCTCCCTGCGCAACCTGTTCATGCTGATCGGGGCCACCATCCTGTTGGCCCACGTCTCCTGGCAGCTGACCCTGTTCGTGATGATGCTGGGTCCGGTCGTCATCCTGCCGATGTTCATCATCGGTCGCCGCGTGCGCAAACTCTCCACCGAGGCCCAGGACAGCTTCGCCGAGGCGGTCGCCTACGCCGGCGAGAGCCTCGATGCCCTCGAGACGGTGCAGGCCTTCGGCCGGGAAAAATACGCCACCAGCCGCTTCGGCCAGGCCGTCGAGTTCGCCTTTGGCCGCTCCATGGCCCGGATCCAGGCCCGGGCCACCATGACCCTGCTGGTCATGGGCCTGATCTTCGGCGGGGTGACCGTCGTGCTCTGGGTCGGCGCGCGCCAGGTCGTGGCCGGCGAAATGACCGCCGGCACCCTGTTGCAGTTCGTCATCCTCTCGGTCATGGCGGCCAGCAGCGTCGGCATGCTGGGCGAGACCTGGGGCGACGTCCAGAAGGCCAGCGGCGCCATGCAGCGGATCAGCGAACTGCTGGCCGCCAAGCCCAACATCGCCGCCCCCGCCCTGCCGACCGTCCTGCCCGCGCCGCGCGGCGAGGTCGCCTTCGAGGACGTCACCTTCGCCTATCCGGGCCGTCCCGACCTGCCGGCCCTGCGCGGCCTGAACCTGCATGTGAAGCCCGGCGAGACCGTCGCCCTGGTCGGGCCGTCCGGGGCCGGCAAGTCGACCGTGTTCCGC
>SDZP01000759.1 GCA_004144935.1 Caulobacteraceae bacterium
GATGAAGCCGGGGCTTCGACCGTCTGGGCCAGGGCGAGAGCCAGGGCGGGGGAGGCGACAGGCGCCGCCAGCAGCACGCCGCTCGCCGCAATCGCCGCCGATAATCCTCGCGCCATCGATCATCCCCCCGCCAGGACGCTAGGCCCGGCGGTCGATACCGACAAGCGGCGCATGAACCGAAAATGAACACCGGTTGTTCAGGTGCGTTCAGCCTGGGTCGCTAGGATGTTCATGACGGCTGGAATCGCCGCCGCGGCCGTGCAGGCCAAGAGGGCTGAAGGATGAACACCAGGATCAAGATCGCCGGTCTGGCCGCGCCTCTGTTCGCGATGACCGTGATGGGCGCCATGCCCGTCCAGGCCCAGAGCTATCAACCCTACAATGGCCCGGTCTATCAGGACTATCCGTCCAGCTATTCGACCCAGCCGGTCCAGACCCAGGGCTATTATGACCAGGGCTATGACGGCCAGGGCTACGCCAGCCAGGGTTATGAGCAGGGCGGCTATTACGATCAGGGCTATGATCGCGGCTACCAAACCCAGACCCGGCCCAGCAACAACAACGGCGCCTGGGTGGGCGTCGCCGTCGGCGCCGTCGCGGGCGCCCTGATCGTCAGCGCGCTGAACGACAACCGCAATGACCGGGGTCACCACTATCGCGATCGCGGCCACCGCGGCCGGGACTACAACCGCGGCGGACACGGCGGCCGCCGCTGGTAGGCGACGGAATAATCTGAACGACAGGGGCGGGCGCCAGCAACGGAGCCCGCCCTTTTCCTTGTCAGCTTGTCAGCCTGTCAGGCGGAGCGGGCCATCAGCCGCGTGGGCTGGCCGCACGGCAGCATCTGTTCGGCCCCATCGTCGGCCGTGTCGATCAGCAGTTCCCACTGATCGCAGCCGGCCACGTCCGGGAGCTTGAACTCCAGGTCTTCGTGCGACGAAGACAGGATCAGCACGAGGTGTTCGTCCTGCAGCCGCCGGCCGAGTTCGTCGGTTTCCTTCAGCCCATTGCCGGCCAGGAACAGCCCCAG
>SDZP01000760.1 GCA_004144935.1 Caulobacteraceae bacterium
TCGACGCCATCGCCCAGGAGATCCTGCTGGTCGCCCCGGCCCGCCCCCGCGCTGGCGTCAGCGCCAGCCAGGCCTGGCAAGAAGTGCAGGCGACGCTGTCGGAGGTGTTGACCGACCTCGAGGGCCCGATACCGGCCCCGGCCCCCGCGCTGGTCCCCGGCGAGGTCAGCTTCGAACCCGGCGTCAGCCGCGCCCAGTACGGCGAGATCGTCGAGCGCTGCCGCGGCTACATCGAGGCCGGCGACATCTTCCAGGTGGTCCCCAGCCATCGCTTCAGCGCTCCCTACACCGGCGCGCCGTTCGCGCTTTACCGTTCCCTGCGGCGGACCAACCCTTCACCCTTCCTGTTCTACCTGAACTTCGGGCCCTTCCAGCTGGTCGGTTCCAGCCCGGAGATCCTGGTCCGGCTGCGCGACAACAAGATCACCATCCGTCCCATCGCCGGCACCCGCCCGCGCGGGGCGACGCCGGAAGAGGACGCCCGCCTCGAGGCCGAACTGCTGGCCGATCCCAAGGAACGGGCCGAGCACCTGATGCTGCTGGATCTGGGCCGCAACGACGTCGGCCGCGTCGCCCGCCTGCGCGACGACGGCCGCAACGATGTCGAACAGGTCGGCAAGGGCCCGGCGGTGCGCGTCACCCAGAGCTTCTTCATCGAGCGCTACAGCCATGTCATGCACATCGTCTCGAACGTCGAGGGCGACGCGCCGGACGGCCTCGACCCCGTCGATGTGCTGATGGCCGCCCTCCCCGCCGGCACCCTGTCGGGCGCGCCGAAGGTGCGGGCGATGGAGATCATCGACGAGATGGAGGTCGTCAAGCGCGGCCTGACCTACGCGGGGGCTGTCGGCTATTTCGGCGCCGACGGCTCGGTCGACACCTGCATCGTGCTGCGCACCGGCCTGGTCAAGGACGGCATGTTGTACGTCCAGGCGGGCGGCGGCGTGGTGGCCGACAGCGACGCCGACGCCGAGTACGACGAAACCCTGCACAAGAGTCGGGCGCTGCGGACGGCGGCGGAAGAGGCCT
>SDZP01000761.1 GCA_004144935.1 Caulobacteraceae bacterium
GCGCGGGCTGACGCGCGCGGGGCTGTAGCCGGTCCCCCGCCGTCATTCTCGGCCGAAGCGGAGCGCAGAGCCGGGAATCTCGTGACGAGCAAGTGCTGACGGGAGCCTCATCCGGACTGAGATGCTCGGGTCAAGCCCGAACATGACGACGAGACCGACTCAGCGCCGCTTGATCTCGACCGAGAGCGCCCTCGGCTCCTCGAACTGGATCACCGGGAAGGCCGTGATGCCGCCGCGGGTCGCCGTCGGATTGAAGACCAGGCGGGTCGGCGTCGATTTCGAGGCGACGACCGCAGGTCCGGTGCCGCCCTGGAACTTCGCCTTGGCCGGCGCCACCGGATCGAGCGCCAGCCCGCAAATATCCTGGCCGTCGATCAGGACGCTCGACGCCTCGCCGATATCGACCGAGGCTTCGCTGTAGCGGGGACGCACTTCGTAGACCTGCGCCTCGCAGCTGCTGCCCGCCGGCGCCGACAGCAGCACCAGCCGGGCAAGGCCGGAGCCGGATGCGACCGCAGGCCCGCCTTGGGGCGTAGCGCCCTGCTGTTCGAGGGACGGCGTGGGCTTGCCCGGCTGGGTTACCGCCGATGGCTGCGTCGCCACCGGGCCGGGGCCGGACAGGGTCAGCGTCGGCGGCGCCTGATAGGGGTCTTCGGCCCCGGTACCGCGTGTCAGATACCAGCCGGCCCCCGCCGCACCGGCGACGAGCACCAGGCCCGCAGCCGCGATCAAGGGCAGGCGCGACGAGGAGCCGGTCGATGCCGGCTTGTCGCCCAGGACCTGGCGACGCGAGCGCGGGGCCTGGGGACTCTTCAGCACATCGGCGATCGAGGGTTCATCCCCGGCAGGACGCGGCTGGACGAGGGTCTGCTGCGGCTGCGCGGCGGCTGTTTGCGCGGGCTGCGACTGAGCAGGCTGCTCGGCGCTCCCGGATTCGAACGGTCTCAGGGCCATCGAAGACGATCCCGGTGTTGCCGGCCGCTCCGGCGCGGACGCCACGACCTGCGGTTCGAAAGCACCGCTGCGCAG
>SDZP01000271.1 GCA_004144935.1 Caulobacteraceae bacterium
TGATTACTCTGTTCCTTGAAAGCGTACGCGGCGCACGACCGGTCGTCCGGCCATGCGGTTAGGGTGCCGACCTCGAGGCGGTGGGCCTACGAAATCGGCGGTGAAAATCTTTGGTGTTGGTTCGCCGTGGCTTGCCGAAATCCGTTGCAAGCCGCTTGGCCGACCCGAATCCCGATCCCGCTCCGGTCGTCAGGACCGGGATCGGACGCGTGGGTAAGCTCTCCCGAAGACCTCGGGCAGTGTAATAAATTGGTACGATCGCGGAATTATTGCGCAGTTCGCCCGCAGGGTGAATGCTGCGCCCCATTTCAGGGCGTTCGGGAGCTCAGCGGGGCTGCAAGCCCTTGTCAGGCCGCGATTTTTCTGCCGCCCGACTTGGTTAAGAGTAGGTCGATTCCTGCGCGCCCCGCCGGAACGGAGCGCGCAGGGTCGATGGACGCCTAGTAGATTTCGAACAGGCCGGCGCCGCCCTGGCCGCCGCCGATGCACATGGTCACCACGCCCCACTTGGCGCCGCGCCGCTTGCCTTCCTGCAGCAGGTGGCCGGTGCAGCGGGCGCCGGTCATGCCGAAGGGGTGGCCGATGGCGATCGAGCCGCCGTTGACGTTGTACTTCTCCGGGTCGATGCCCAGCTTGTCGCGGCTGTAGAGGCACTGGCTGGCGAAGGCCTCGTTCAGCTCCCACAGGTCGATGTCGTCGACCTTCAGCCCCTGGCGGGCCAGCAGGCGCGGCACCGCGTAGATCGGCCCGATGCCCATCTCGTCCGGCTCGCAGCCGGCGGCGGCCCAGCTGACGAAGCGGCCCATCGGCTCCAGGCCGCGGCGCTCGGCCTCCTTGGCCTCCATCAGCACCACGGCGGCGGCGCCGTCGGAAAGCTGGCTGGCGTTGCCGGCGGTGATGAACTTGCCGGGGCCCTTGACCGGCTGCAGGGAGGCCAGGCCTTCCAGCGTGGTGTCCGGCCGGTTGCACTCGTCGCGGTCGACCACATAGTCGACGATGGACTCTTCCTTGGTGGCCTTGTCGACGACCTTCATCTTCGTCGCCATCGGCACGATCTCGTCCTTGAACTTGCCGGCCTGTTGCGCCGCCGCCATCCGCCGCTGGCTCTCCAGGCTGTACTCGTCCTGGTATTCGCGGCTGACGCCGTAGCGCTCGGCGACGATGTCGGCGGTGTCGATCATCGCCATGTAGATGGCCGGCGCGATGTTCAGCAGTTCCGGATCATTGGCCGCCGCGCCGCCGGATCCGCCGCCCGGAATGGAGATGCTCTCCACCCCGCCGGCCACGACGATCTCGCCGCCGTCGCCGCGGATATGGTTGGCGGCCATGGCGATGGCCTGCAGGCCCGAGGAGCAGAACCGGTTGATGGTCACCCCCGCCGTCGTTACCGGCAGCCCGGCCAGCAGCGACGCCAGCCGGCCGATGTTGGCCGCGCCATGGGCGTTGTTGCCGAGGTAGACGTCCTCGATATCGGCCGGCGCGACGCCGGACTTGGCCACCGCATGCTTGATGGCGTGGGCTGCCAGGGTCATCGGCGGGGTGATGTTGAAGCCGCCCCGACCGGCCTTGGCCAGGCCGGTGCGAGCATAGGAGACGATGACGGCTTCACGCATGGAAATTCCCTCCGACGGGTTTTGCTGAGTTGTTACCGGGCAGGATCAACCAAGGCGGCGCAGAATTCCAGAGGGTTCTTGCGCTCATCTCGAAGTCCGCTCATCCCGGCGAAGGCCGGGATCCAGCGGGACCCACCGGCCTGTCCGGCCTTGCCAGAACAGTGGGCCAACTTCTTAAGACCGTGCGTGAGCTGGATCCCGGCCTTCGCCGGGATGAGCGGACAGGCCTACTCAGCCGCCATCCGCACATCCAGCCCCTGCGGCCCGCGGATCAGCTTGCCCGGCATCGCCCCGGTCGCCTCGCCCTCTTCGTAGGTCACCACGCCGCTGACGATGGTCGCCACATAGCCCTGCGCCTTCTGGATCATCCGCCGTCCGTCGGCCGGCAGGTCGAAGACCATCTCCGGGGCCTGGATGGCCAGCCGCTCGAAATCGATGACGTTGACGTCGGCCTTCATGCCGACGGCCAGCACGCCCCGGTCGTTCAGCCCGTACAGCCGCGCCGTGTCGCGCGTCTGCATCGACACCACCTTCTCCAGCGGCAGGGTCGGCCCCCGCTTCCGGTCGCGCACCCAGTGGGTCAGCATGTAGGTCGGGAAGCTGGCGTCACAGATCACCCCGCAGTGGGCCCCGCCGTCCGACAGGCTGAGGATGGTGTTGGGATCCTGCATCATCGCTTCGATATGGTCGAAGTTGAACAGGCCGTAGTTCAGCAGCGGCAGGTAGATGTAGCCCTTGCCGTCCAGCTCCATCAGCATGTCATAAACGATGGCGTCCGGCGCCTGGCCGGTGCGCTCGGCGATGGCGGCGATGCTGTCCTCAGCGCGCGGTTCGTAGTCGAGGCTGCCGTCCGGCTGCACCAGCCGGAACATGCGGTCGAATCCCTGGGTCATGATGGCGCCCAGCGGGCCCATCTTCTTGGACGGGTCGGCCAGGATCTGCGCCCGCACCGCCGGGTCCTTCAGCTTTTCCAGCCGCTCTTCGAACGGCAGGGCGGCGATGTCGCGATAGGTCTGGCGACCGACGAAGGGGTGGATGGTGCTGCGCCAGCCGAGCACCAGCCCGGTCGGCCGGCAGGCGATCTGGGCGGTGATCGCCGCCCCCTGGGCCCGCGCCTCGCGGGTCAGGTCGAGCAGCTTGATCCAGTTGTCCGGCTTCATCGGCGACTGCAGCAGGCTGTAGGTCACCGTCACCCCGGTGTCGGCCGCCATGGCCTTCATCCATTCGAACTCGTGCTCGGCGGGCGCCATGTCCGAGCTCATCTCGAAGACCCCCGGCCCCTCGGCCGCCATGGCCTTGCCGATGGCCAGCAGTTCGTCGTCGCCGGCATAGGTGCCCGGCATGACCTCGCCGTTCTTGGCGGTATGGACGATGGTCCGCGAGGTCGAGAAGCCCAGGGCCCCGGCCCGCACGCCCTCGGCCACGATCTCCGCCATGGCCGCGATGTCCTGCGCCGTCGCCGGCTCGTTGTGCGCTCCGCGATCGCCCATGACATAGGCCCGCACGGCGCTGTGCGGCACATGGGTGGCGATATCCAGCACCCGCGCCTGGCCGTCCAGGCTGTCCATGTACTGCGGGAAGGTCTCCCAGTCCCACTTGATGCCCTCAGCCAGGGCGGCGCCGGGAATGTCCTCGACGCCCTCCATCAGTTCGATCAGCCAGTCGTGCTTGTCCGGCCTGACCGGCGCGAAACCGACGCCGCAGTTGCCCATCACCACCGTGGTCACGCCATGCCAGCTGGACGGCGACATATAGGGGTCCCAGGTCGCCTGGCCGTCATAGTGGGTGTGGATGTCGACCCAGCCGGGGGTGACGATCTTGCCGGCCGCGTCGATCTCGCGCTTGCCGCTTCCGCTGACCTTGCCGACCCCAACGATCAGGCCGCCGTCGATGGCGATGTCGCCGACGAACGCCGCCGCGCCGGTGCCATCGACCAGTCGCCCGTTGCGGATCACCAGGTCATGCATGTCGTCTCTCCCCTTTTGTCGGGGCGATCATGCGCCTCCCTGACGTGCACGGAAAGTATGACGCGGCGTCACGCCGCCGCCTCGGCCTCCTCCCGCGTCGAATACACGTGGTCCACCAGTCCCCAGGCCTTCGCCTCCTGCGCATCCAGGAAGTTGTCGCGGTCCAGGGCCAGGGCCACCTCCTCCATCGTCCGGCCGCAGTGCCTGGCGTAGAGCTCGTAGATCCGCTGCCGCATCTTGATGATGTCCTCGGCGTGCCGCGCCACGTCCGACGCCTGCCCCGAAAACCCGCCCGACGGCTGGTGCAGCACGATGCGGGCGTTGGGCATGCAGACCCGCGATCCCGGCTCGCCGGCCATCAGCAGCAGCGAGCCCATCGAGGCGGCGAAGCCCATGCACAGGGTCGAGACCGGGCTCTTGATGTACTGCATCGTGTCGTAGATCGCGAGGCCGGCGGTCACCACCCCGCCCGGCGAGTTGATGTAGAGGCCGATCTCCTTCTTCGGGTTCTCGGCCTCGAGAAACAGCAGCTGGGCGCAGATCAGGCTGGCCATGCCGTCCTCGACCGGCCCGTTGACGAAGATGATCCGCTCGCGCAGCAGCAGCGAGAAGATGTCGAAGCTGCGCTCGCCGCGGCTGGTGGACTCGACCACCATCGGCACGAGGTTCATCAGGCCGCCCATGACATCCTCCAGCCGCCGGTTCCGACGGGATCCAGGGTCAGCGGCGCCGGCAGGCCGCCCCGGGTGACGAAGCCGTCATGGGTCAGCCGCAGCCGCACGCCGCCGCTCTCACCGGGCTCCAGGGCGAATGTCACGACACTGTCGGTCCCGCCCTCCCGCCAGGCGAGACGCAGGCGCCGGCCCGGCTCGATGGACAGCACCTCGCAGTCGGCGACGGCGTTGTCGTTGGCGACCCCCGGCGCCCCGCCAACCGAAAACCGCGCCCCGGGCTCGGCCCGAAAGTCGTTCGGCCCCAGCCAGCGCGCCAGAAGGGCCGGCGTGGTCATCGCTCGCCAGACCTTGTCGGCGCTCTCCTCCAGTTCGAAGACGAGATCGATCTCCCTCATTCGTCCATCTCCCCATCTTCCATGTTTCTGAGCACGTCCTTGAGAGCCTCGATGCGCTCGGGCCAGAAGGTGCGGTAGCGCGCCACCCAGGCCTCCAGCCCCTCCAGCGCCCCCGGCGCCGCCCGGTACCAGGCCTGCCGGCCTTCCCGCCGCTCGGCCACCATGCCCGCGCCCTTCAGCACCGCCAGATGCTGCGAGATGGCGGGCTGGGAGACGGCGAACCCCCGCGTCAGGTCCGACACCGTCATCTCCGCCGTGCTCAGCCGCTCGAACACCGCCCGTCGGGTCGGGTCGGCCAGGGCGCGAAAGACGTCGGGCTCGGTCATGACAATCAATAAGTATTCACTTATACGATTCGTCAAGCC
>SDZP01000272.1 GCA_004144935.1 Caulobacteraceae bacterium
CCCGCACCATGGGTCAAACGCCTGTTTGGAGGAGCGACGATGGCTGACGGCGAACACGGGCACGGGGCGCAGGCCAAGTTCCACGCCATGGTGGACGGCACCCAGGAAGACTGGCTGGCCATCGCCCAGGCCTCGGCCGAGTTCGGTCGCGGCCTGCCGGACCGGCTGATCGCCCACATGAAGCTGCTGGAGGGCGACTGTGGCGGCTTCGCCATCGACCGCCTCGAGCACAGCCTGCAGACCGCCACCCGCGCCCATCAGGCGGGCATGGACGAGGAATACGTCGTCTGCGCCCTGCTGCACGACATCGGCGACACCCTGGGCCCACGCAATCACGCCGACGTCGCGGCCGCCATCGTCCAGCCGTTCGTCTCCGAACGGAACCACTGGATGGTCGCTAACCACGCCATCTTCCAGGGCTACTACTTCTTCCATCACCTGGGCCTCGACCGGAACATGCGCGACCAGCACCGCGGTCATCCGGACTTCGAGTACACCGCCCAGTTCTGCCACCTGTTCGACCAGGAAGCCTTCGATCCCAACTTCAAGTCCATGCCGCTGGAGGCCTTCGAG
Source organism: Caulobacteraceae bacterium (assembly GCA_004144935.1). Classification (GTDB taxonomy): domain Bacteria; phylum Pseudomonadota; class Alphaproteobacteria; order Caulobacterales; family Caulobacteraceae; genus Caulobacter. The sequence goes on from SDZP01000272.1 coordinate 574, forward strand.
CCGATGCTGCGGCGGGTGATGTCGAGTCCCAAGCGCTCGATCTACCTGCGTGAAAAGGTGGCCTGACTCAATCGCATACCCATGTTAGGCATGACTCGTGATTGGTCGGGGAGTGTCTGGAGTCGTGTTCGATAGCGTAGAGCAGCCGTCCAGCCTGCTCGACCGGTTCGCTGCCGGCGACGTCAGCATGGCGACCATCGACAGCTGGCAGTTGCTGCACACCACCGCCGACCGCGACCCGGAGGCCCTGGCGGAAGCGCTGCAGATGGCGGCGGCGATCAACGCCTCGGCCTTCACCAGCCTGGCGCCCCGCGCCGGCTTCGGCCTGGCGGTGGTCGGGCTCGACCATCGCTGCCACTACGCCGACAGTCGTTTTCGCGCCTGGTTCGGCAATCCCGGCGACAGCCCGGCCCTGCGCCGGCTGACCCATCAGGCCGCCCGCCAGGGACAGGCGTCGGGCCTGGTCGACGATCTTGACGGCTCCGCCATGGCGGCCTGCGCCGCCGGTCCCCAGGCGGCCGGCGCCTGGCCCTTGCCGCCGGAGGTGCTGGAGATCGCCGCCGCCGGGTCGCGGCGCATCGTGCTGATCTGTTTCGCCCCGTCGCGGGACAAGTCCTTGGCCCTGGAAGCGGCTGGCATGCTGGGCCTCACCCCGCTGGAGTCACGGCTGGCCGAGGCCATGCTGGACGCCCCGACCGTACAGGTCGCCGCCGAACGCATCGGGGTCGGTTACGAGACGGCCCGCGAGGCGCTGGGCAAGATCAAGAAGCGGCTGGGGGTCAAGCGGACCAGCGACATCGTCCGCCGGCTGATGACCCTGATGTGCGGCGACATCTTCCTGGAGCCGGACCTCAAACCCCTGATGGCCAAGGTGCTGGGAGCCACCCCGGCCGAGGCCCGGGTCGGCGCCCTGACCGCCGAGGGCCTGAGCGCGCCGCAGATCGCCGCCGAGCTGGGCGTGCGCGAGGCGACCATCCGCGGCCAGCTGAAGGCCCTCTACGCCAAGGCCGGCGTCGGCCGGGCCCGCGACCTGGTGCGGATCGTCACCGAGGCCGGCGCCCTGGTGACCATGACCCACGGGGCCGAGACGGCCCTGCAGCCGGAAAGCCTGTCCGGCCGCCTGCGGGTCATCCAGACGCGGGATGGTCGTCAGGCCGCCTACTGGGACTACGGCCCGCGCGGATCGCGGCCGATCCTGATCCTGCATGGCTCGATCACCGGCCGCACCCTGCCCCCCGCCTTCGTGGCGATGATGCACGCCAAGGGCTGGCGGCCGATCGTACCGCAGCGGCCGGGGTTCGGCCTGTCGGACACACATCAGGGCGACTACTTCACGACCTGCGCCGACGATATGGCCGACATGCTGGACGCCCTGCGGCTCAGTCAGGTGCGGATCGCCGCCCGCGACGACGGGGCCGGGGCGGCCCTGACCTTCGCAGAGCGCTATCCCGGCCGGGTCAGCGACGCCATCCTGCTGCGGCCCAATGCCTCCGGCACGCGCCAGGTGCGGTCGGCCAACACGGTGACCGGCGCCGTCAAGCGGCTGTTCTACACCCAGCCCGACCTGATCACCCTGATCGCCGAACTGATGCGCCGGCAGAACAGCACCCATCTGCTGCGCGAGACCATCCTGCGCTCGGCCCAGCCCATCGCCGCCGACCAGCGGGCGATTTCAGAGCCGACGGTGATGACCAGCCTGATCCGCGACTGCCAGGCGATGTCGGCCCGGACCATTCGGGGGTTCGCTACCGAACAGTCGCTGTTCGCCCGGGGCTGGACGCCGCCTCGGCAGGTCGGCGGCGCCAGCTGGCGGATCATCGAGTTCCCGGAAATGCCCATGCCGGGAATCGAGGCGGTGTTTGGCTATCTGCCCGGCATCAGCTTCGGGGAACTGCCCGAGGCCGGGCTGTTCCCCTACTATTCGCACCCCGAACAGGTGGCGGGGCTGCTGACCCTCTAGGGCCTAGTAGCGTTCGGCCTTGATGCCCTTCCTGGCCAGGAAGTGCTGCACGCTGTCCTCGCCGACCAGGTGAGCCGAGCCGACGGCCACGAAGCTGACGCCCTTGCCTTCCAGCCGCTTGGCCAGCGTGTCGGCCCAGGCCGTGTTCCGGTCGACCAGCAGCAGCTTGTAGAGGTCGGGGTACTTGTCCTTCATTTCGCTGACCAGCTCGCGCTCCAGGCCCTTGGTGTCGCCGATGACCCAGTAGTCGACCATGGCGTCGAGCATGCCGGCGCTCTCGTCCATCTCGTCGATGCTGCTCATCAGGAATTCGACCTGCACATCATTGGGCAGGCTGTCGAAGAAGCGCAGCTGCTGCTCGGCGGTCTCGAAGGCGCGGATCGGCTTGGCGGCGGCGGCGCCGCCAGCCTTGATGGCGTTGTCGATGCCCGCGTTGGGATCGTAGCCGGCCTTCATCATCGGCACGAAGGACAGGGTGATGCCGGCCATCCAGGGCTTCATGGGGTCGAGCGCCGCCGCCGGCACGCCGGCCTTGGTCGCCGCCGCCTCGAAGCGGGCGTACTGCTCCGGCGTCAGGCGCTTCGACAGCGGGTTGGAGGCATCCATGCCCAGCTGCATGATCAGGCCCTGCATGGCGGCCGGATCCTCGCCTTCGTTGATCTCCAGCCAGATCTCATCGGCCGAATTGAAGGCTTCTTCGAACCTGGGCGTCCGCCATTTCTTGTCCGGCTTCATCAGATGGACGGTGCCGAACAGATAGATGGTCGAGTCCTCATCCCGCACGACCCACATGGCCGGGCCGGCCTGGGCAGCCGGGGGAGCCGCCGCCGCGGGTGGCGCGGCGGTGGCGGCGGAGCAGGCCATGCCGAGCAGGGCGACGGCGCTGACGGCGAGGACCTTGAAGGTCCGCAAGGGATCGAACATGACGCGTTTCACTCTCTGAGGGGTCCGAGGTTATTTCAGGAAGGTCTCGACCTCACGGAGGAAAACCTCCGGCTGGTCGAGCATGATGAAGTGCAGGCTGTTGTCGACGAGGATGACCTTCACGCCCTTCAGGCCCGCGTAGCTGTCCTTGTACAGGCCGCCGACGAAGTTGCCGAGGAAGCCCATGCTGGCGTCCTTGGCGTAGAGGACTGTGACCGGCGTCCGGATCGCGCCCAGTTCGCCCCGCAGGTCGGAGGCCATGATCTCGTAAGTCACCTGGCCCATGACCTTGCGATCGCTGGCCATCGACCAGGCCAGGGCGTCCTTGCGGCCCTGCTCGTCCTTGACCAGGTTCTTCATCGTGCGGGTCTGCACCGACAGCATGTCGGCGTCGCTCATGGCGGCGAAGTTGTCGCGGATCTGGGCGGCCATCGGCTCGGCCGCCTTGGCGTCGGCGGCGTTGACCAGGACGCTGAAGAAGGGGAGCGCGTCGACGACCATCAAGCGGCCGAGGCTTTCGGGATGGCGCCGGGCCAGGGCCAGGCCGGTGAAGCCGCCCATCGAATGGCCGATGACCGCCGGATGGTCGAGTTTCCGGTCGGCGACATAGGCAGCCAGCTCCTCGACGATGCCGTCGACGATGGGGCCCTGGGCGTTGGAACCGGCCGGCGCGCCGGCAAAGCCGTTCACCTGCACCACGTGCAGCCGGTAGCGGCCCTCCAGGGCCCTGGCGGTGGGCTCCCAGACAGCGCGGCTGGAGGCCAGGCCCGGGATCAGGATGACGTCCGGCCCCTGCCCGCGCACCTCGATGGTGAAGCGGCCCGGCTCGGCGGCCTGCGCCAGGGAGGGGACCAGAAAGGCCAGGATGAGGGCGAGGAGGCGCATGGGTTTCAGCAGCATGGAGGTCAATTCCTACGGGATCGTGTCGAAAGGTCAGGCGAGGCCGCGGCGCATCGACATCGCCGATGAAACCAGCAGGTAGAAGCCCATCAGCAGCGTAATCAGGTCCCAGCTGGACACCGCCGGGGCCAGCTCGAGCTTCTCGGCCGCCGCCCACAGGAACAGCAGACCCTGCAGCACCCAGAAACAGACGGCTCCGGTCTCAGCCATCACCCGTCGCATCAGCTCATCTCCGCGACGCCAGAGCATGAGGTTGCAGACGGTCTGCAGAAGGAAGGCGGCGACGATGGCCAGCATCGCCGCGGAGGCGATCGGCATCGGCAACGGGTCGAAGGCAAGGGCGACGATCACGGGCGCGCCCAGCATCGCACCGGCCAGGACCGTCACCAGGGCCTGCAGGCGGTAAAGCGAGGCCTGGGCCGGGGTTGCGGCACGCTCACCATCCGGATCGATCAGCCGGCCGGCCAGCTTGGGACTGACGCTCGCAACGGCGACGATCAGGCCGAGACCCACGAAGATGGCGGCGATGACGGCGGCCCCGTGGTCGGACCAGGTCAGCCGGTCGATGGCCAGCACGCCGGTCTTGATCAGTCGGCCGACCAGAAATCCCAGTCCAATCCCGGCGGCGAGGCCAAGATCGG
>SDZP01000762.1 GCA_004144935.1 Caulobacteraceae bacterium
GAGTTGCTGGAAGAGGCCTTCTCGATGAAGGCGGATCGCAAGATCGAGATCGTCCGGCCCCAGCGCGGCGAGAAGCTGGCCCTGGTCGATCACGCCCTGACCAACGCCCGCGAGGCCCTGGGCCGCCGCCTGGCCGAAAGCTCGGCCCAAGGGAAGATCCTGGACGAGGTGTGCGAGGCCTTCGGCCTGGAGAGCCGGCCCGAGAGGATCGAGATCTACGACAACGCCCATATCCAGGGCACCAACGCGGTCGGCGGCATGGTCGTGGCCGGCCCCGACGGCTTCCAGAAGTCGCAGTACCGCAAGTTCAACATCCGGGGCGAGGATCTGACGCCCGGCGACGACTACGGCATGATGCGCGAGGTGATGCGCCGCCGCTTCGCCCGCCTGGTCAAGGACGAGGAGGAAGGCGAGGACGCCGTCCGTCCCGACCTGCTGCTGATCGACGGCGGCGCGGGTCAGTTGGCCGAGGTGCTGGCGGTGCTGGCCGACCTGGGCCTGGACGACATCGCCGTGGTCGGCGTCGCCAAGGGGCCGGATCGCGATGCGGGGATGGAGAAGTTCTTCATGCCCGGCAAGCCGCCCTTCATGCTGCCGCTGAAGTCGCCGGCCCTCTACTACCTGCAACGGCTGCGCGACGAGGCCCACCGCTTCGCCAACGGCGCCCACGCCAAGCGCCGCTCGATGGACATCAAGAAGAATCCGCTGGACGAGATCGAAGGCGTCGGCCCCGGCCGCAAGAAGGCCCTGCTGCACGCCTTCGGCTCCGCCAAGGGTGTGGGCCGCGCGTCTGTCAGCGACCTGGTCAAGGTCGCCGGCATAAACCAACCCCTCGCCGAACGCATCCACGCCTTCTTCCGTAAAAGCTGAGCCGGAGGTAAAGACCCGACATGAGCGACACCGAAGACGAACTGACCGCCGGCTATCGCCGTTTCCGGGCCGAGCACTGGCCGACCGCCCATGCGGAATACGAGGCGCTGGCCCAGGGGCAGAAGCCGCACACCCTGATCGTGGCCTGTT
>SDZP01000273.1 GCA_004144935.1 Caulobacteraceae bacterium
GTCCTCTACGGCGAGGCCGCCGTCCAGCTGGTCGTCGCCGGCCTCGCCGTAGAGGACATCGCCGCCGGCCCCGCCGATCAGGTCGTCGGCGCCGTCGCCGCCGTAGAGGATGTCGCTGTTGTCGCCGCCGTCGATCACGTCGTCGCCGGCCATCCCGCGCAGCAGGTCCTGGCCGCCCAGGCCGCTGAGCGTGTCGTTCAGACCGGCGCCGTCGAACACGTCGTTGCCGGCCGTGCCGGCGAAGACCTGGGCCGCCGCGCCCGTGCCGAAGACGATGTAGGCGGCGCCCGAGGATGAGGCGCTGCCGGCGTCGAGAGGCGCGCCGATCACCAGGTCGGCCACCCCGTCGCCGTTGACGTCGCCCGCCGAGGCGACGGAATAGCCGGCGTAGGCGTTGGCGCGGACGCCGTCGATCCGGAAGCCGTTGTCGCCGTTCAGGCTGGTCACATCCAGGCTGGCCGACCCCGTCGCCCGGCCGAACACCACATAGACCGTGCCCGAGTTCGTGCCGTTGGGGGAACTGTTGGGAGCGCCGAGGATGATATCGTCCAGGCCGTCGTTGTTGACGTCGCCCGCACCGGCGACCTTGAACAGGTCAACAGAAGCGGTGATGGCGAAGCCGTCGGTCCCATCGAGGCCCGCCAGGTCCAGCGCGGCGCCGAACCCGCCCTCGTCGCCGAACACCACATAGGCGGTCCGGCCGTTGCGGGTGCTGATGAGGAGGTCGTCGGTCCCGTCGCCGTTGATGTCGCCGGCCGACGCCACCGCGAAGCCCGTGCGGGCGCCGCCGATAACGCCCTCGATACGGAAGCCGTTGGCGCCGTCGAGGTCGGCCAAGTTGAAGTCCAGGCTGAAGGGGGCGGTGCTGCCGTAGATGACGTAGCTGACGCCATTCGCGCCGGTCCCGCCCGGCGCGCCGACGATCAGGTCGTCCAGGCCATCGCCGTTGATGTCGCCCGCCGCGGAGACCGAATGGCCGCTCTGCTGCGAAGCGCCTTCACCCTTGATGCGAAACCCGTTGGACCCGTCCAGGGTCGAGAGGCTGAAGGTCGGGCCGAACGCCGCGCTCGTGCCGAACACCACATAGCTGACGCCGGAATCGGTTCCGTTCACGTCGGCCATGGAGAAGCCGAGGATGAGGTCGGACAGTCCGTCGCCGTTGATGTCGCCCGCCGAGGAGACCGATGCCGGCGCATCGATCGCGAACGCGCCGAAGATCTTGACGCCATTGGCGCCGTTGAGGTCGGCGAGGTTGATGTTCGACGGGTAGCCCGTGGCGCTGCCGAACACGAGATAGGCCGGGGAGGCGGGGTCGAACCGGGTGTTACGGCTGCCGATGATCAGGTCGGCGATGCCGTCGCCGTTGAAGTCACCCGCCGACGAGGCCGAGATGCCGGTGAACTGGTCGACGACGCCGCTGAGCCGAAAGCCCGTGGTCCCGTCCAGGGCCAGAAGGTTGACGCTGGCGGGGGCCGGGGCGCGGCTGCCGAACACCACATAGGTGGCGCCGGCGTTGTTGGCGTTCTGGTGCGCCCGGCTGGCGGTGATGATGACGTCATCGATGCCGTCGCCGTTCAGGTCGCCCGCCGGGGCCACCGAGTAGCCCGTGAAGTCGGCAATCTGGCCCGAGACGAGGCGATAGCCGTTCGTGCCGTCGAGGGCCGAGAGCTGGAGGACGGCGGGGAAGTCGGACATGGACGAAGTTCCTGGTCGCGGCCAAGGACGCCGCCGCCACCAGCAGAGCAGATCATCGGCCGGGAGTTTTTGTCTGCAGACACAATCTGCGTGGTATTTCGCGGATCGCCCGGCGGCCCAGGCGGGTCAGGCCGCCGGAGGGAGACGGCTCAGAGCAGCCAGTCGCCGCTGTGACCGGTGACGTCGCCGTTGATCCGGACCTGATAGTCCCAGCGGCCGTCGCCGTTGTTGTCGATGCGCAGGGTGGTGGTTCCGGAAGCGAAGGCGAGGGTCATCTCGCCGGCGTGCTTGCCGAAGCTGGAGACCAGGGTGAGGGTCCCGGCGTAGGCGCCTGACAGGTCGAGGATGTCTTCGTCGGCGTCGAAGTCGTAGATGGTATCGGTCTCGATGCCGCCGGTGGTCACGTGGGCCACCCGGAAGACATCGGCCCCGACCCCGCCACGCAGCAGGTCGCCGCCCAGGCCGCCGATGATGATGTCGTCGCCGTCGGCGCCGTTGATGGTGTCGTTGCCGATGCCGCCGTCGAGGATATTGGCCCCGCTGTTGCCCTGGATGTTGTTGGCGAGATCGTTGCCGAAGCCGTCGATGTCGGCGGTCCCCTGCAGCTGCAAGCCTTCGAAGTTGGCGCCCAGGACGAAGCCGTCCAAGTCGGTGCGGACGATGTCGTAGCCGTCGTCGGCCAGCTCGGTGAGGGTGTCGAGGGCGTCGGTGACGACGTAAATGTCGTTGTCGGCGCCGCCGGCCAGGCTGTCGGCCCCCGCGCCGCCCTCCAGCACGTCGTTGCCGGCGCCGCCGATCAGGCTGTCATTGCCGAGGCCGCCGTCGAGGCGGTCGTTGTCGGCGCCGCCGGTGAGGATGTCGGCGCCGTCGCCGCCGAACAGCTTGTCGCCGCCCGCGCCGCCGGCCAGCTGGTCGTCGCCGGCCTCGCCGTGGAGGACATCGCCGCCGTTTCCGCCAAGCAGGTCATCCGCGCCGTCGCCGCCGTAGAGGATGTCACTGTTGTCGCCGCCGTCGATGAGGTCGTCGCCGCCGAGGCCGCGCAGGGTGTCCTGGCCGGCCGCCCCGCTGATGGCGTCGGACGCGATACCGCCCTGGTAGACATCGAGCCCGGGCGTGCCCGCGAAGTTCCTCGGGACCAGCTGGCCGTAGATCACGTAGACCGAGCCGGTGTCGGCGCCGTTGTTGTCGGCGGTCGGCGCGCTGACGACGACGTCGGCGAAGCCGTCGCCATTCAGGTCGTCGACGAGATGCGGTGCAATTCCCAGGAAGTCGCCTGGCGTCGCGCCGACCAGGCGGAAGCCATTGGTCCCATCGAGGGTGGAGAGATCGAGGACGCTTCCGAAGCCCTCGGGCCGTCCGAACACGACGTAGACAGCCCCGGCGTCCACGCCGTTCGCATCTGCCCGGGTCGCGCTGATGACCAGATCCTCATAGCCATCGCCGTTGACGTCGCGGCCGCCAGCCAGGCCAAAGCCGAGGTAGTCGCCGGCCGCCGAGCCGATGATGCGAAAGCCGTTCGTCCCGTCAAAGGCCGACGGCGCCAGGGTGGCGGGGACGCCCGAGTCCTTGCCGTAGACCACATAGACCTCGCCTCGCCCGTCCGGGGTCAGGGCGTTGGCGACAAGGTCGTCCAGGCCGTCTCCGTTGAGGTCGGCGAATACCACCGAAACACCCAGGCGCTGGGTGTTGGTCTCCCCGGTCAGAATGAAGCCCTCGCCCGGCGCCAAGGGCCCAAGCGTTCCGGACTGGAAGCCGGCCTGCGAGCCGAACAGGACATGCACCGTTCCCGCGGTTGTCGGCAGCGTCCCGTTGAGGTTGGAGTCCCAGGCCCCGACGGCGAGATCGGCGCGCCCGTCGCCGTTGAAATCGCCGACCGCCGCCTCGATGACCCTGCCGTTGTTGGTGGACAGGAGCTCGACGCCATCGGCGCCGGACAGCGTCGCCAGATCGATATCGGGGTCGGTATCGGCGCGACCGAAGACCAGGTAGGTGCGGTTGTTGCTGACGCCCGTGACGATGATGTCGTCCCGGCCGTCGCCATTGACGTCGCCCGTCAGGAAAGCCGTGAAGACGTCGGGAACCTGCAGGCTGAAGACACCCTCCGGGTCCGCTCCCGTGAGATCCAGGGTCGCGTCGAACGGTCCGCCATGGCCGAGAACGATCCGCGCCCGATAGTTGGCCACTTCCCGCGACGTGAGGATCAGGTCGTCGAAACCGTCGGCGTTGACGTCGCCGGCGACCACCTGTGCAAAAGGCCCCGCGCCTTGAACGGTGAACCCGTTCACACCATTGAGGTTCGCGAGATCGAAGTTGCTCGGAAGCCCCGTCGCCGTGCCGAACACGACGTAGGTCAACATGTCCAGGACGCCTTGCGAGCCGCCGAACATGTAGTCGGCGTAGCCGTCGCCGTTCAGGTCTCCCACGTCGCTACCGCTGAACAGGCGATAGCCGGGGCTGGCGCCATCGACGCGGAAGCCTGTCGCCGGGTCGAGGGTGCCAAGATCAATGGCGGCGGGGAATGGCATTCTCGAATCTCCGGCGCACGCGCGCAGGGACGACGAGACCAGATTTCCGCACCGGAGATTTTGTCTGCAGACACGATCCGAAGGCTTTTCCGCTGGCGCGCCGACTCCCCGATCTGGTTAAATCGAGGCCAGTAGGCGTTTGGGGGGATGGCCATGCAGGATGGACAGGGGGCGCGGCGCGCAGTCACGGCCGCCGATATTCGCAAGGCGGCGCCGCTGTCCTTCTGGCCGGAGGCCGCGCTGGGGCGGCTGGCGGCCGTCAGCACCCTGGCCTGGCACGAGGCCGAGACGGTGCTGGCGCGGGCCCATGAGCCGGCGACGGAGATGTGGATCGTCGTCGAGGGCTGCCTGGAGGCGGCGATGTTCACCGCCAACGGCGAGCGCTATCTGGCCGACCTGATGACGGCGCCGCAGGTGGTCGGGCTGGTGCCGGTGATCGACGACCGGGGCGTGCTGTTCGATACGATCGTGCGGGTGCGGTCGCTGCTGATCCGCTGCCCGGCGGCGGCCATGCGGGCCGAGCTGGACGCCGATCCGGCCCTGGTGCGGGGGATGCTGAGCCTGATCTGCTTCCGGGCCCGAATGGAGCACGACCGCTCGATGATCAACGTCGTCGACGGCCACAGCGCCCGGGTGGCCAAGGCCATCACCTATCTTGGCCGCCGGGCCCACCTGCTGGACGGCGCCGAGACGCCGGTGCCGGCGCCGGTGACCTATGAGGACATTTCCGACTTCCTGGGCCTGTCGCAGTCGGCGGTGGTGCGGGTGGTGCGGGA
>SDZP01000763.1 GCA_004144935.1 Caulobacteraceae bacterium
GCTCATCCCCGCGAAGGCGGGGACCCAGTTCTTTTGTTGTGGCTCGATGTGGGGATGGGATCGATGGCGGCGCGAACTGACGGGCGGTCATCGCCCAAAGCACTGGGTCCCCGCCTTCGCGGGGATGAGCGGAAGTTGGCGGGGGCCGCCGCCGCGCTGATGATGCTGACGGCGGGCGCGGCGCAGGCGCAGGAGGCATCGTCGGGCCTGAACGGCGCGGCGTTTGTCGGGGCGGACGGCATCTGCGACTTTGGACCGGGTTCTCCCCCGACAGTGGCGGGCCTGGTTGACGGAAGAGAGTATCCCCGGATCTGCGTCATGGACGGGGCGTGGGTGTTTCCGGGGCCGCCCGACATTGTCTGGCCTGCGGGGGCGGATGTCGATGAGCCGCCGGTTCGGCTCAACAGTCTCCTCAGGTTGTCGTCTCCACCGACCGGTGGGCGCATTCCGACCGGACCGCTGCAACGTGTCACCATCCTCCTGAAGGACAATATCGAGACCGCCGACATGCCGACCACGGCCGGCTCTCTCGCGCTGGCGGACAATGCGCCGGGCCGGGATGCGCCGCTGGTGACGCACCTGCGCGATGCGGGCGCGGTGATCCTCGGCAAGACCAATCTGTCCGAATGGGCCAACATCCGGTCGTCGAACTCGATCAGCGGGTGGAGCGCGGTCGGGGGGCAGACGCTGAACCCCTATGACCCTGCGCGGACACCGTGCGGGTCGTCGTCGGGAAGCGCAGTGGCGGTGGCCATCGGCCTGGCACCGGCGGCGATCGGGACCGAGACGGACGGGTCGATCACCTGTCCGGCCTCGGTGAACGGGGTGGTCGGGTTCAAGCCGACCGTCGGGCTGGTGAGCCGGACCCATATCGTGCCGATCAGCCATTCGCAGGACACCGCCGGGCCGATCACGACCACGGTCGAGGACGCGGCGCGGGTGCTGACCGTAATCGCGGGCTCGGACCCGCTGGACGTCGCGACGGCGGAAGCCGATGCGCGCAAGGTGGACTATGCGGC
>SDZP01000764.1 GCA_004144935.1 Caulobacteraceae bacterium
TCCAGCCCGCCCAGGCCGACCACGCACCAGGGGCAGACGACGTCGGAGACGAAGTCGATCTTCAGCGGACGGGTCATGAGCGGCTCCTGTGGCTTGAACGCAGGATATGGGAACGCCATCCCGCGAGCGGGAGGGGCCACGGCCAAGCTCCTGAACCGGGCGTTAACCGACGGGGCGCAGGCTCCGGACACATCGCCGCCAACGGCAGGGAAAACGGACCGGATCGAGCCAGGCCACATGTCCAGCATTCTGACCGCCAGCACGCGCCGCATGCGCGATCATTTCGAGCCCCAGGACACCGATCCCCAGGAGCAACGCCGCCTGCGCGGCACCCTGGAGCAGATCGATTACGCCGCCTTCGTCTCGAACCGCGAGGTGATCGCCTCAGCCCTGACCCGGGTGGATCAGCAGACCTTCCAGAGGCTGGCGGTGGCGGCGGCCACGGCCCGCGCCCGCTGGGCCGCAGAGGCGATCAGGCTGTCGGAATCGGGGTCTCCGGCCACCCCCGACCAGATCGCCCGCCTGACCGCGCACCGCACGGCCTTCGAGGAGCTGGCCGAGGCCTATGAGGGCCTGCGCCGCATGGTCGAGCGGGCCTATCTGACCCTGCCCGCCCGGGCGGAGTGACGCCCTAGTTGAGCGGCTGGGGCCGGGTCACGATCGGCGCATCGGGGTCGGCCGCAGGGGCTTGCGCCGCCGTGGGCTGAGGTCCGGCCGGCGGGACCACCAGGGGACGGGTTTCTATTGAGGGGGCCTCAGAGGGGGCCTGACGGTTCAAGGCCTGGGTCGGCGATGGCTCGGACGCCGCCGGAGGCGTCGCCCGCGCCGGGGCCGGAGCCTGGGCTGTGGGCGTTTGGGCGGCGGACGCAGGAGCAGACGCCGTCGTGACGGCCTCCACGGACGGCGCAGGGTCAGCGGCGGCGGGCACGGCGTCGAGAGGCTCGGCGCCCAGGGGTTGGGCGTTCAGGGGCTGTTCGGCGTCGGCGGAAGCGGCCGGCAGCAGAGGCGCCATGGGGG
>SDZP01000274.1 GCA_004144935.1 Caulobacteraceae bacterium
CCCCTCTGCCCACCCCCACCTCCACCCCAATCCACGCAGCCGATGCAGACATTCCCTCCGAGAGGGCGCTGCGACAGCAGAAGGGGGTGGAGACCTTCAAGCTCATGGTGCAGACACTGGACGGCAAGTCGCTCGCTGGACTCTTTACTGCGGTATGGTTGTTTGTATGATGTACATATAATGCGTGTATGAATGACGGCTGCAGTATTCCATACATAATCATACACATATCACCACAATTATCATTTATCTCTATACCCATACAGCATATCCATTCCCATACTTACCCATAGCCTATACCAAATGCCATAACATGTAGGGCTACACCTTCTACAAGGGACTGCGCGGACTGCCTGAGCAGACACAGGTCCAGCTCATGCATCGCCACATCGGGGAGCCGCTCGGAGACCTTGCGCCGCCCCGGCAGGAAGGAGGCGCGCACCCGCCAGACCCGCAGGCCGAGCCGCAGGTCTAGACTGGCCGGCTGGACCTGGTCGACGTCGAACGGGGTAAGCGAGGTGATGGCGCCTTGCGCGACCAGATCCTCGATGGATTGGCAGGGAAGAATCCCCGCGGACGGTGTTTCTGTCATCGTCGAACCACATTCGCCGCGCCGGGGGCGGCTGGCAAGGGAATCTTGGCGGACCGGCGAGTGGGCGCGGGTTTGGCCTGTTCGTGGCGATCGAAGCGGCAGGAGCATTACACCGCCGCCCGCCGAGGCTACAGGAAAGGCGCGCGACGGCCAGGCGCTGCCGAAGTCCTCGGAAAGCCCGCGGGGCCTGGGCATGGGCGTTGGCCCGACGCCTGCAGACGGCAAGCAGAAGGTCGCCCCCGAGTTGACCTCAACCTCGCGTCGCCGAACAGGGTTACCTGGCCGGGCGGGCGGCGGTCAGCCGCGGGCGATGGCCCGTTCGGCCGCCAGGGCGATGGAAAGATCCCGGTCGCCGGCCCGATGCGCCGCCTCGATCAGGGTCAGGTCGATCACATCGCGCTGGGCATGGCTGCCGCCGAACCGCGCCGCGCCGTTACGGGCCGGGCGGAGCAGCTCGGAACAGCGGCGGTAATCCCCAAGGCCGAACGCCTCTATGCCCCGGGCAACAGGCAGGCCGATCTCGCGGGCGATGAGGGCGTGATCCCCCTGCCCGCTCGCGGCCTCCTCCAGAGCGGCCAGCAGATCCGCAGCGGCGTTCCGGCGGTCGGTGGCCGCGAAGGCCATCATGGCGTGGGCGTCGTCGAAGGCATACTGGCCGTGCGGTTGCTTCAAATAGAGGTCCGCCAGTTCGCTCCAGCGATCACCGACATCCGCCTTCATCAGATGCATCCGCCAGAGCAGGCCGGCGGCGTCCACCATGTCGAAGGCGAGGTCCGAGCGCTCGCCGAATATGGGGCCATCGTAGGCCGCCAGGGCGCCGTCGGTGTCGCCAAGGCCCAGGTGGAAAAGCGCCGTGTGCCACCAGTTATGGACGGCGAAGAAGCTGCCCTCCGACCAGTCGTCTGGGTCGGTGCGCATAAAGGCGACGCCTTCCTCCCGCCGGTCCTGCATTTCCATGACGTGGGCCACCGCATGGCGGGCCCAGCCGTTGCGCGGCTCAAGCTCCAGGGCCAGCCGGCCGGCGGCCTCGGCGCGGGCATAGGAGCCGGTCTCCTCCAGTCCGAAGGCGAGCATGCCCTGGATCGCGTGATAGCCCGGCATGTCTGGCTTCCAGAGCGGCAGGGCCCTGGCGATCCGGTCGCGGAGCATGCGGGAGTCGCCGCGCAGGAAATCGAGGGTCTGGCCGATCTGCAGGGCGATGATGTCGTGGGGCTGGGCGAGCGAGACGTCTTCCAGCAGCAACGACGCCCGCGCGATGTCGGCGGGCTGCTCGAGAAGGGCGGCCAGGGCCGCCCGGTGCATCGCTTCCAGCCCGTGCCCCTCGATCCCGGCCGCTGCCTGCAGACAGCGGCCGGCGACCTTCGCCGCCCGGGGGTTGGAGCCCAGCACATGCATATAGCCCTTGAGGACATGAGCCATCAGGAAGCCGGGGCTGTCGGCGATCGCCGCGTCGAGCAGGCCGACCGGATCGCCGGCATAGCGATTGTAGGCGGCGACGGCCTCGTCCCACAGGTCGACGGCCTTGCGGCTGGCTCCGGTCAGGTGAAGGCCATGGCGATCGGTGAGGGTCATGGCGGCATGATCCTGCGGCGGTTCGGCGGGTGCAACCCTTCAGCCCGGCTGACATCCCCTTCAACAGAAGTTTGGGGCCCGCAGGGTTGCCCCTGGCGCCCCGATGCGGTTCAAGCGCCGCTGTACGAAGGAGCCCGACCATGGCCGATCAATCGAAAGCCACCCCTCCGCAGGACTGGCAGCCGGCCACCAAGCTGATCCGCGGCGGGCTGAACCGCAGCGCGTTCGGGGAGACCTCCGAGCCCATCTACCTGACCCAGAGCTTCGTCTACGAAAGCGCCGCCGGGGCCGACGCGCGGTTCGCCGGCGACGATCCGGGCTTCGTCTACAGCCGCTATGCCAACCCCACGACCCAGATGTTCGAAGAGCGGCTTGCCCTGCTGGAGGGCGCCGAGTTCTGCCGCGCCGTGGCCAGCGGCATGGCCGCCGTGCACACAGCCCTCACCGGGCTGCTGAAGGCCGGCGACCACCTGGTGGCCGGCCGGGCGCTGTTTGGTAGCTGCAACTGGATCGTCTCGCAGTGGCTGCCGCGCTTCGGGGTGGAGACCACCTTCGTCGACGCTACAGACCTGAAGGCCTGGGAAGCGGCCATGCGGCCCAACACCCGGGTCGTGCTGCTGGAAAGCCCGGCCAATCCGCTGCTGGAGATCACCGACATCGCGGCGGTGGCGAAGATCGCCCACGCGGCCGGCGCCAAGGTGGTGGTCGACAACGTCTTCGCCACGCCGATCTTTCAGCAGCCGCTGAAGCTCGGCGCCGACATCGTCGTCTATTCGGCGACCAAACATATCGACGGCCAGGGCCGGGTGCTCGGCGGGGCCATCCTCGGCGAATTCGCGCTGATGGACGAGGCCTACCGCGACATCCTGCGCCACACCGGCCCGGCGATCAGCCCGTTCAACGCCTGGGTGCTGCTCAAGGGGCTGGAGACGCTGGACCTGCGGGTGCGCCGCCAGACCGAGACGGCCGCCGTGCTGGCCGATATCATCGCCGACCATCCGGCGGCGAGGTCTGTACGCTATCCGGGCCGAGCCGATCACCCGCAATCGGCGGTTGCTCGGTCCCAGATGAGCGGCTTCAGCAACCTGCTGGCCTTCGACCTCGGTTCGCGTGAGGCGGCATGGCGATTCCTCGACGGGTTGAACCTTGTCGACATCAGCAACAATCTGGGCGACGCCAAGTCCATGGCGACCCATCCCTCCACCACCACCCATCGCGCGATGCCCGAAGAGAAACGGCTCGAAATCGGCCTGACCGAAGGCTTTGTGCGGATGAGCGTGGGACTGGAGGATGTGGCCGACCTGACGAAGGACATCGTTCAGGCGTTGGATGCCGCATGAGACCGATTCGGAAGCGTGGAACCACCGACAGCCCAGTCTATGAAGCCCGCACCCGCGACGTCGTCGTCCGGGTGAAGGCCTCGTACGAGCCGGCGCATTCGGACCCGATCGAGAACAAGTATTTCTGGAACTACACCGTCGAGATCGAGAACCACGGCGACGAGACGGTGCAGCTGGTCTCGCGCCGCTGGGTGATCACCGACGCGCGCAATCGGCAGGAAGAGGTGCGCGGCCGGGGCGTGGTCGGGGAACAGCCGATCCTGAAAGGCCGAGAGGCGTTCCGCTATGTCTCGGGCTGTCCGCTGGATACGCCGTCGGGGCTGATGAGCGGCGCCTACCAGATGGTCACCGACGACGGCGTAGCGTTCGAAGCGGCGATCCCGGAGTTTTCGCTGCACCTGCCGGGGGCTTCGAAGAAGCTGAATTAGCTTTAGACCCGATCACCCTGACGAAAGTCAGGGTCCACGGCCACGCACAGGCGAATGGTCAGGCCTGCGTCGCCCCCGTCGTTTCCGGATCCATCGCATAGACCCGGCTGCAGTACTCGCAGGTCACGCGGATCTTGCCGTCGTCCTCGACCATCTCGGCCTTTTCCTCGGGCGTGAAGCTGTCGATTACGGTGACGATGCGCGCTTCGGAGCAGCGGCAGAAGGCCTTCAGCGGGCGCGGTTCGAACACCCTGACGCCGTCCTCGTTGAACAGCCGCCATAGCAGGGTTTCGGACGGCAGGGTCGGGTCGACCAGTTCGTCCTCGCCGGTGGTCTGGAACAGGGCCTCGGCGCGGGTCCAGACATCCTCGGTCGAGCCGCGGGCGTCGTCGGAGGCGATGTTCTGGATCATCAGGCCGCCCGCCCGCCAGGTGGGGCCCTCGCCGGTGTCGACCTGGCCGACGGCCAGGCGGATGCGGGTCGGGGTCTGTTCCGACTGGGCGAAATACTGCTCGGCGCAGAGGGCCAGGGTCTCGCCCTCGATCTGGGTGATGCCCTGGTAGCGCTCCATGTCCTCGCCCTGGTCCACCGTCATGATGAACAGGCCGTCGCCCAGCAGAGTGCGGGCCCCGGGGCGGATGAAGCCCTTGCTGGCCTCGGCCACGCGTTCGGCGTCGAACCGGCAGTAACCCCGGAAGGCGCCGCTGGTGTCGTAGTCGCAGACGACATAGCTGACCGGCCCGTCGCCCTGGGCCTGGACGATCAGTCGGCCCTCGAACTTCAGGCTGGAGCCGACCAGGGCGGCGAGCGCGCAGGCTTCGCCCAGCAGGTTGGCCACCGGCTCGGGATAGTCATGCCGGGTCAGCACCTCGTGGATCGAGGCGCCCAGGCGGGTGATACGGCCGCGGACCGGCCAGCCTTCGATCTGGAAGGTGGCGACCAGGTCGTCGGGAAGGGAAGATTGGGTCATGAGCGGGTCTAGATAAGGGCTCAGACGAGAAAAGCGAGAGGGGGTGCGGCAGTACCTCCCCCTCTGGGGG
>SDZP01000016.1 GCA_004144935.1 Caulobacteraceae bacterium
GCCCCAGAACGGTCGCCACGCCCCAGACCCCGGCGATGGCGCCGAACACCCGCGCCCACAGCCGCTCGGGGAAGAGGGCGGTGGTGGCCACATAGCAGAGGGCCATGATCGCCCCGGCCCCCAGGCCCTGCAGCAGCCGCCCGGCCACGAACGTCAGGAAGGTCGGCGCCAGCGCGCTGGCCGCGCAGCCGGCGGCATAGAGGATGGCCGAGACCACCAACGCCCCGCGCAGGCCGAGCCGCAAGGACAGCCGCCCCGACACCGCCCCCGACAGGATCGAGGCCAGCAGGAAGGCCGCCACGCTCCAGGCGAAGTAGCGGAAGCCGCCGATGTCCTCGG
Source organism: Caulobacteraceae bacterium (assembly GCA_004144935.1). Taxonomy (GTDB): domain Bacteria; phylum Pseudomonadota; class Alphaproteobacteria; order Caulobacterales; family Caulobacteraceae; genus Caulobacter. Next base: position 340 of record SDZP01000016.1, read on the forward strand.
CGATGCTGGGGGTAATGGTCACCGTCACCAGGCTGTCGGCGGCGTTCAGCCAGACGCCCAGGCAAAGGAACAGGAAGCGGGTCAGGTATTGCGGGGCGAGGATCTCGCGCCAGCCGGGCGCGGCGGACGCATCGTCAGGCTGGGGCGCGGGATCGGTGGCCATGAGCGCTGCTTTGGGCGGGCGGCCCGCGAGGGTCAAGCGGCCTCCAACAAACCGGCGTCTGGCGCGTTCTAGTCTGTCCCATGCCCATCCGCCTGCCGACCCTGCCGCCCGTCACGCCCTCGCAGAGGGCGCTCGCCTCCGCCGGCGCGCTGGTTCTGGAGCTGATCCTGGCGGGGTTGCTGGCCTTCGTCTGGATCGACCGCACGGCCGCGCCGCAGGACCTGCCTTGGAAGCCGTTCTCGATGAGCCACCCGGTCGGCCTGGCCACGGCGGGCAAACTGGCCCGCATCGGGGCCGACCCGGCGCTCTGCCGCCAGGCGCTCGATGACGCCGGCCTGACCTTCGCCGAGGCGCCGGACCGCAGCCAGGGCTTCTGCTCGACCGCCAACAGCCTGCGGCTGGCCGATGCCACCCTCGCCCCGCGTGGTCCGGTGATGCGCTGCGACCTGGCCCTCAACTACGCCGTCTGGCGCCATCACGTGGTCGAGCCGGCGGCCCGGGAGACCCTTGGCGCCGAGCTGAACCGGATCGAACATTACGGGACCTACGCCTGCCGGACCGTCTACAGCCAGGACGGCGCCCGCCCGAGCAACCACGCCACCGCCTCGGCGCTCGATGTCGCCGGCTTCCGGCTAAAGGACGGGACGAGCGTGGCCGTCCTGCGCGACTACCGCGACCCCGGCCCCAAGGGCGCCTTCCTGCGGCGGGTCAGGGCCGGGGGCTGCCGGCTGTTCGGCACGACGCTCGGCCCCGACTACAACGCCGCCCACGCCAACCACTTCCATCTGGACATGGGGCAGTGGAAGATCTGCCGATGATTGCGCGAGGGTGAAGGCCCAGGCCTGTCATGCTATGGCCGCCTTCGCCGTTAACCCTTGATTGCTCATGGCCGCCTACCGCGTACCGCATCCGGACAAGCCGCATATCGCCCACCACGCCCGTCGCCAGACCCTGGCGGCGCGGATCGTCGGCTTCGTGCTGCTGTGGATACTGGTCGCCATCATGGCCCTGGTCGCCGACCGCGCCATCCCTGGCCAGCACCTGCCCTGGAAGAAGCTGACTCTGGTCGACCCGGTCGGCGCCGCCACCAAGGTCAAGGCCGCCCGCGCCGGCGCCGACCCCGCCGCCTGCCGCGCCATCCTGGCGGCCGGCGGCATCGACTATGCCGAGACCCCGGCCAGCTCCAATAATTGGTGCGTCGTCCAGGACGCCCTGCAGATCAAGTCCGGCATGGCCCCGCTGAAGCCCGCCGACGCCCCGATGACCTGCAAGGAGGCCCTGGCCGTCGCCCTCTGGGAGCGCCAGGTGGTGCAGGCCGCCGCCTTCGCCGAATTCGACCAGGCGGTGATCGGCATCGACCACTACGGCAGCTACAGCTGCCGGCGCATCTACGGCCAGACCGAGGGCCCGGTCAGCGAGCACGCCCTGGCCAACGCCCTCGACGTGGCCGGCTTCCGCCTCGCCGACGGCACCAGCGTCAGCGTGCTGAACGACTGGAACGACCCCGGCCCCAAAGGCAACTTCCTGCACCGGGTGCGCGACGGGGCCTGCAAGGTGTTCCTCACCGTCCTGAGCCCCGACTACAACGCCGAGCACGCCAACCACTTCCATCTCGACATGGGCGGATGGCCCAAGTGTTCCTGATCATTCTATCAGACTAGATTTATTTTCGGCGGACCTTGGGTAAGGTAATTGTCGGCCGTCTCCGCGCTGCCTAGGTTTGCCCCGTTCCGGGTGTCAGACCCGGGGAGGGAGAGACAGATGGCCGATTTCAGCGCCTTTCAGAACCGGCCCGTGCCCGACTGGTACGCCGATCCCCAGTTCGGCGTCTTCATCCACTGGGGCATCTTCTCGGTTCCGGCCTTCGCCCCGGCCGGGGTCTCGATCACCAGCCTGTTCGAGACCGACTACGACCGCGCCTTTATCCTCGGCCCCTATGCGGAATGGTACCAGAACGCCCTGCGCGATCCGACCAGTCCGACGGCCAGACGCCATGCCGAACGCCATGGCGACGCGCCCTATGACGCCTTCCGCGCGCAGTTCGACGAGGCCTCAAGGGCCTTCGACGCCGACGCCTGGGCCGATCTCTTCCAGAAGGCCGGCGCCAAATACGTGGTCTTCGTCACCAAGCATCACGACGGCTACTGCCTGTGGCCGACCAACGTCCCCAATCCCCACAAGCCCGGCTGGCACAGCGACCGCGACTTCGTCGGCGAACTGGCCGAGGCCGTTCGCAAGCGGGGCATGCGCTTTGGCCTCTACTATTCCGGCGGCCTCGACTGGACCTTCCGCGACAGCCTGATCGGCAACATGGGCGAGATGTTCGCCGCCGTGCCGACCGGCGACGACTACCGCGCCTACGCCCTGGCCCAGGCCAAGGAGCTGATCGATCGCTACAAGCCGAGCGTGCTGTGGAACGACATCGCCTGGCCCAACGCCGAGGACCTGCCCGAACTCTTCGCCTACTACTATGAGGCGGTGCCGGATGGGGTGATCAACGACCGCTGGCTGGGGATCGCGCCGCTCTTCGAAAGCCTGCGCGATCCGGTCGCCTGCGCCGCCTTCAACGACCGCATCAAGGACAGCATCCAGAAGAACGGCGTGCACTTCAACGGCGGCTCGGCCCCGCCACACTGCGACTTCCGCACTGTGGAATACGGCTCCGGCGCCCACCTCAAGGGCGTGAAGTGGGAATCGACCCGGGGCCTGGGTCTCGCCTTCGGCTACAACACCGACGAGCCGACCGACAACTACATGACCGGCCAGGGCATCGCCGACCTGTTCGCGGAGGTGAAGGCCGATGGCGGCAACCTGTTGCTCAACGTCGGCCCCCGCGCCGATGGCTCGATCCCCGAGGTGCAATCCAGGGCGTTGCTCGACTTTGCTCGCTTGACGTAGGGCGAACCGCCGGTAGGTTGCCTTCAAACAACTGTTTGAGAGGGAACGCGCGATGACTGAAGGCACTTTGTTCGACCTGACCGGCAAGGTCGCCGTCATCACCGGCTCCTCGCGGGGCATCGGCAAGGCCATCGCCGAACGCATGGCGCAGCACGGCGCCAAGGTGACCATCTCCTCGCGCAAGGCCGGCCCCTGCGAGGAAGTGGCCGCCGAAATCAACGCCAGGCACCCGGGCGCTGCCATCGCCGTGCCGGCCAACATCTCGTCCAAGGAAGACCTGCAACGGCTGGTGGACGAGACCCGCAAGGCCTTCGGCAAGGTCGACATCGTCGTCTGCAACGCCGCCTCGAACCCCTACTACGGCCCGATGGCCGGCATCGAGGACGACCAGTTCCGCAAGATCCTCGAGAACAACGTCATCGCCAACCACTGGCTGATCAGCATGGTCGTGCCCGAGATGATCGAGCGCAAGGCCGGCTCGGTGATCATCGTCTCCAGCATCGGCGGCCTGCGCGGCAGCCCGGTGATCGGCGCCTACAACGTCTCCAAGGCCGCCGACTTCCAGCTGGCCCGAAATCTCGCCCACGAATACGGCCCGCACGGCATCCGGGTGAACTGCATCGCGCCGGGCCTGGTGAAGACCGACTTCGCCAAGGCCCTGTGGTCCAACCCCGAAACCCTGCGCCGCGCCACCGACCCGGTGCCCCTGCGCCGCATCGGCGAGCCGGACGAGATCGCCGGGGCGGCGGTCTACCTGGCCTCGAACGCCGGCAGCTTCATGACCGGCCAGGCCTTGGTGGTGGACGGCGGGGCGACGATCTAGGCTCGCTGCTTACGGTCCTGACGAAAGTCAGGACCCACGGGACGGGGCGCCGGTGCTAGCGGGTGGGTCCTGACTTTCGTCAGGACAATCGGGGTCAGGGGATGCGCGCCCGCGCCAGCCGCTCCACCCCCGCATCCAGCGTGTCGTCCCGCTTGGCGAAGCACAGCCGGATCAGGTTGGTCGGGGCGTCCGTCTCGTAGAAGGCCGAGATCGGGATCGCCGCGATCCCGTGTTCCCTGACCGCCCGCAGGCAGAAGTCGGCATCCCGCTCGTCGATGCCCGACGCCGCCAGGTCGACATTCAGGAAATAGGTCCCGGCCGCCGGCAGCACCGTGAAACCCGCGGCGGCCAGCCCATCCGCCAGCCGGTCCCGCGACCGCTGCAGATCCCTCGGCATCCGCTCAAACCATTCCGCGCTGTTGTCCAGCCCCCAGGCCACCGCCGCCTGCAGGTTGGGCGGCGTCGTGAAGGTCAGGAACTGGTGCGCCCCGGCCAGCGCCTTCATCAGCCTTGGCGCGGCGCAGAGGAAGCCGACCTTCCAGCCGGTCATGGCGAACATCTTGCCGGCCGAGCCGATCTTCACCGTCCGCTCGCGCATGCCCGGAAAGCCCATCAGCGGCCGGAACACCCGCCCGTCCAAGGCGATCTGCTCCCAGACCTCGTCGCAGACGGCGATGGCGTCATGGGCGACGCAGAACTGCGCCAGCAGGGCCAGGTCCTCGTCGGCCCACAGGGTGGCGGCCGGATTGACCGGGTTGTTCAGAACCACCAGCTTCGTGCGCGGGCTGAACACCGCCTCCAGCATGGCCCGGTCGATACGGAAGTGCGGCGGCTGCAAGGTCGCCAGTCTCGGTACGCCGCCGCACCGCCGCACCATCGGCAGGTAGGCGTCGTACAGGGGCTGGAACAGCACCACCTCATCGCCCGGCGAGATCAGCGACAGGAAGGCCGCCGCCAGCGCCTCGGTCGCCCCGGAGGTCACCGTCACCTCGCCCAGGCCGTCGAGATCCAGCCCCTGGAACTTGGCATAATGCCGCGCCGCCGCCTCGCGCAGCTCCGGCAGCCCCCGCATCGGCGGATACTGGTTGTAGCCGTGCACCGCCTCCCAGGCCGCCTTCTCGCGAACGCCGAGCGGTCCCGGCTCGTCGGGAAACCCCTGGCCCAGGTTGATCGCCCCGGTATCGCGCGCCAGGCCGCTCATCACCTCGAAGATGGTGGTCGGCAGGTCGGCATAGACGGGATGGACCACGGCGGGACTCCGATATTGCAAGCGGCGGACGGGGCGCCCATGCTTCATGCCATGCGCATCGTCGATTTCGAACCCCGCCACGCCGAGGCCTGGAAGCGCCTCAACGAAGCCTGGATCGGTCGCCACTTCGCCCTCGAGCCGTCGGACGCCAGGGTGCTGGACGACCCGGTCGGCAATGTCCTCGATCCCGGAGGCCGCATCTTCATCGCCGAGGACGAGGCCGGCGAGGCCATCGGCTGCGCGGGCCTGCTGGCGCTCGACGCGCAGCACGGCGGCGGCTTCGAGCTGATCAAGATGACGGTGTCGGAGGCCGCGCGCGGCACGGGCCTTGGCCGGCGGCTGATGGATCATTGCATCGCCGCCGCCACGGCCATGGGCGCGGCCCGGCTCTACCTGGAGACCAACTCCAGCCTCTGCCCGGCACTGGGCCTCTACCGGGCCTCGGGCTTCGTCGACCTGCCGCCGAACGACACCCCCTACGCCCGCGCCGACGTCTTCATGGAGCGATCGCTGCCGTGAACGCGAAACACCCCCGGAGATGTCTCTCCGGGGGCGCCGTACGCATCGCTAGAGAACGATCCCTAGTCGAACAGGTTGAACACCACCGAGGCGATCAGGCCGGTGGCCACGGCCGTCAGGATGACGTCGTCGCCGTGACGGTAGTAGCCGTAACCACGCGGGGGCGGGGCCAGGCCGTAGGTGCGGTAGTCGACGTAGTAGCCGCGGCCGCGATAGGCCGAAGGCAGGTACTGGCCACGGGCCCAGCGACGGTCGGCCTGGTAGCCACGCGGGGCGTAGTAGCGGCCGGCGTTGTAGCGGCGATGGGCGCGACGCTCGTAGCGGCTCTCGGCGCGGTCGGCGCGGCGGTCGTAACGGTCGTCGCGACGGTCATCCCGGCGATCCGAACGGTCGTCCCGGCGCTCGTCGCGACGGTCATTGCGGTCGTCGCGACGTTCGTCGCGGCGCTCGTAGCCGCCACCGCCGTACGGCTGGGCCGCGGCGGCGCCGGCGGAACCCAGGACCGACAACGCGACGGCGGCGATCAGGAACTTCTTCATGGTCTAATCTCCCCGGCGGGTGGTCGGACCATTCCGGGGCCCCCGTCGTTGCAGGGGTTATGACAGGGCGCCCTTGAGCCCAACCTGAACGGCCATGGTCATCTCCCGTTCATCTCCGCCGAACGGCGGAACACCAGGCTGAGGTTGTTGGCCGGCATGGCGACGCGGGCATGCAGGGCCAGGCCATGGCGGCCGGCCAGGGCCTCGACGTCCTCGCGCCGGCGGATGCCCCAGGCCGGGTTGCGGCGTTTCAGGCTGGCGTCGAAGGCGACGTTGGACGGTGCGGTCTCGACCTCGTCCTCCAGGTAGGGGCCGTAGGTGACCAGCACGCCTGCGGGCGGAAGCAGACGCCCGGCCCCGGCGAACAGTCCCTCCGTCGCCGCCCAGGGCGAGATGTGGATCATGTTTATGCAGACGATGGCGTCGGCGGACCGCACCGGCCAGCTGTCGGGCCGGCTGGCGTCCAGTTCGAGCGGGGCAAGCAGATTGGGCGCCCCCTCCTGCTCGCGCCAGGCGGCGATGCTGGCCAGCGCCTGGGGATCCGGATCGGTCGGCTGCCAGGTCAGGCCGGGCAGGTTGCCGGCCATGTGCAGGGCATGCTCGCCGGCCCCGGCGGCGATCTCGAGCACAAGGCCGCGGGCGGGAAGATGCTCGCGGAGAACCTCGAGGATCAGGGCTTTGTTGCGGGCGGTAGCCGGAGAGGAGAGGGCGGTCATGGCGCGACCTTAGCGAGGTTCGCGGGCCTTCGCGCTCCCCCTTTGCCGGGCGCGATCAGGCCCGCCGCGCCATCGCCCCTATGCAAAGCCGCCGCCCGCTATACCTTGCCGCCCATGGCCGCCCCGCTCATCCAGTTCAACGCCGTCTCCAGACTCTACGCCGGCCAGACCGCCGTCGACGCCGTCAGTCTCGACATTCCGGCCGGCCAGTTCGTCGCCGTGGTCGGCGCCTCCGGGTCCGGCAAGACCACCCTCACCAAGATGGTCAGTCGGCTGGTCGAGCTCTCGTCCGGCCAGGTGCTCGTCGAGGGCGCCGATGTCGCGGGCATCGACCCCGTGCAGCTGCGCCGCCGCATCGGCTACGTCTTCCAGGGCGTCGGCCTGTTTCCGCACCTGACCGTGGGCGAGAACATCGCCATCACCCCGCGCCTGCTCAGCCAGGCTGACGGCGAGATCGCCGCCCGGGTCACCGAACTGCTGGACCTCGTGGGCCTGCCGCAAACCTATGCCACCCGCCTGCCCGACCAGCTCTCCGGCGGCGAGCGCCAGCGGGTCGGGGTCGCCCGCGCCCTGGCCGCCAAGCCGAAGATCCTGCTGATGGATGAGCCGTTCGGAGCCCTCGATCCGATCACGCGCGAGGCCCTCGGCCGGGCGACCCGGGACCTGCACGACAAGCTGCATCTCACCACCCTGATGGTCACCCACGACGTGCAGGAGGCCCTGCTGCTGGCCGATCGCATCCTGGTCATGGCCGGCGGCCGGCTGCTAGCCGACGCCAGCCCTCGCGAGCTCCTCAAGGGCCATGGCGACCCCGCCGTCGCCGCCCTGATCGACACCCCCGCCCGCCAGGCCCGCGCCCTCTCGGCCCTGATGGGAGCCGGCGCATGAGCGAGCAGGTCGACGCCGCCTGGGCCCTGCTGCCCGACTACCTGTCGCAACATGTGCTGCTCAGCGCCGCCGCCCTGGGCCTGGGCCTGGTGATCAGCCTGCCGCTGGCCGTGGTGGCGGCCCGCAGTCCGCTGGTCCGCTGGCCGGCGGTGACGTTCGCGGGCCTGATCCAGACCATTCCGGGGCTGGCCCTGCTGGCCCTCTTCTATCCGCTGCTTCTGGCCCTGTCGGGCTTCACCGAGAGCGCCCTCGGCTTCCGCCTGCAGGCCCTGGGCTTCCTCCCCGCCCTGCTGGCCCTGACCCTCTATTCCATGCTGCCCATCCTGCGGAACGCCGTCGCCGGCCTGACCGGGGTGGACCCCGCCGTGCGCGAGGCCGCCGACGGGGTCGGCATGACGCGGTCGCAGAAGCTGTTCCGCGTCGAGGTCCCGCTGGCCGCGCCGGTGATCATGGCCGGGGTGCGCACCGCCGCCGTCTGGACGATCGGGGCCGCCACCCTCTCGACTCCGGTCGGCCAGACCAGCCTCGGCAACTACATCTTCTCGGGCCTGCAGACGGAAAACTGGGTCTTCGTGCTGTTCGGCTGCGCCGCCTCGGCCGGGCTGGCCTTGATCGTCGACGGCCTGCTGGGCCTGGTCGAGCGCGGCGTGGGTCAGCGCAAGGCCTTGCCGGTCATCGCCGGCGCCGCGTTGCTGCTGGCTGGCGTGGCCGCCGCCGCGGCCCCCGGCCTGCTGCACGTCAACAGGCCGGCCTATGTCGTCGGGGCCAAGAACTTCTCCGAGCAGTACATTCTGGCTGACCTGATCGGGTCCCGGCTGACCGCCGCCGGGGCCCAGGTCGCCCGCCGCGACGGCCTCGGCTCCGCCGTCGCCTTCCGGGCGCTCGAGGCCGGCGAGCTCGACGTCTATGTCGACTACAGCGGCACCCTGTGGACCAACGTCATGGGCCGCAAGGACACCCCGCCGCGCGACCAGCTGATGGCCGAGCTGACCGCCTGGATGGCGAAGGAAAAGCAGGTCACCGTGCTGGGCTCCCTGGGCTTCGAGAACGCCTACGCCCTGGCCATGGACCGCAAGCTGGCCGGGTCGCGCGGCATCGTCACGATCGCCGACCTCACCGCCCAGGCCCCGTCCCTGACCCTGGGCGGCGACCTGGAGTTCCTGTCACGCCCCGAATGGGCGGCGATCGAGAAGGCGTACGGCCTGAACTTCGGCAAGGAGAAGTCCTTCAACCCCACCTTCATGTACCGGGCCCTGGCCAGCGGCGACGCCGACGTCATCTCCGCCTTCAGCAGCGACGGGCGGATCGCGGCGCAGGAACTGGTGGTGCTCAGCGATCCGAAGGGGGCGGCGCCGTCCTACGACGCCGTGGTGCTGATCTCGCCTAAGCGGGCCGGGGATCGACGGCTGATCGAGGCCCTGCGGCCGATGATCGGCGCCATCTCCGTCGAGGCCATGCGCAAGGCCAACTACGCGGTCGACCGCGACACGGCCAAACAGTCGCCGGCCCAGGCGGCGGCCGACTTGGCGAAGGCGACGAAGCTGGATTGATCCTTCTCCCGCCTGTCAGGAGAAGGTGGCAGCCGAAGGCTGACGGATGAAGGCGGCGCCGGCCCCCGACGGCTGGCTCAACAACGAAAAGGGCAGCCCCGCCAAAGCGGGTGCTGCCCTCGTCCGACCCCTACGGGGCCATCTTCTCCCGACAGGCGGGAAAAGGAACCCCGCCGCTGCTACTCGTCCTTGACGCGGCGCTTGCGGAAGCTGGGGTTCAGCACCTTCTTGCGCAGGCGGATGTTCTTCGGCGTCACCTCGACCAGCTCGTCTTCCTCGATGTAGGCGATGGCCTGCTCGAGGGTCATGCGGCGCGGCGGCGTCAGGCGGATCGACTCGTCCTTGCCGCTGGCCCGGACGTTGGTCAGCTGCTTGGCCTTCATCGGGTTGACGTCCAGGTCGTCCATCCGCGCGTTCTCGCCGATGATCATGCCCTGGTAGGTCTTCTCGTTGCCGCCGACGAACATGAAGCCCCGGTCTTCCAGGTTCCAGAGGGCGTAGGCCTGGGTCTCGCCGTCGGAGTTGGAGATCAGCACGCCCTTGCGGCCGCCTTCGATGGCGCCCTTGTAGCTTTCGTAGTGGCTGAACACGCGGTTCAGCACGCCGGTGCCGCGGGTGTCGGTCAGGAACTCGCCCTGGTAGCCGATCAGCGAGCGCGACGGGCTCTTCAGCGTCAGGCGGGTCTTGCCGGCGCCCGACGGGCCCATGTCCTTCAGCTCGGCTTTGCGGGCCGACAGCTTCTCGATGACGATGCCGCTGAACTCGTCGTCGACGTCGATCATGACGTCCTCGACCGGCTCCAGCCGCTCACCGGTTTCCTCGTCGGTCTGGAAGACCACGCGCGGACGGCTGATCGACAGTTCGAAGCCTTCGCGGCGCATGCTCTCGATCAGCACGCCCAGCTGCAGTTCGCCGCGACCGGCGACCTCGAAGGCGTCCTTCTCGGAGGTTTCGGTGACGCGAATGGCGACGTTCTGCTCCAGCTCCTTCATCAGGCGGTCGCGGATGACCCGGCTTTGCACCTTGTCGCCTTCGCGGCCGGCCAGCGGGCTGTCGTTGACCGAGACGGTCATGGAGATGGTCGGCGGATCGATCGGCTGGGCGGGCAGCGCCTCGGTCACCTCGAGGGCGCAGAGGGTGTCGGCCACGGTGGCCTTGGAAAGGCCGGCGATGGCGACGATGTCGCCGGCTTCGGCGTCGTCGACCGGCTGGCGCTTCAGGCCGCGGAAGGCCAGCACCTTGGTGATGCGGCCGCGCTCGATTTCCTTGCCGTCGCGCGACAGGGCGTGGATGGCCATGCCGGGAACGGCCTTGCCGCTCTCGATGCGGCCGGTCAGCAGGCGTCCCAAGAAGGGGTCGCTTTCGATCAGCACCGACAGGATCTGGAAGGGCTCGTCCTTGCGGGTGATGGCCTTGGGTTCGGGCACATGCTTGACGATCAGGTCGAACAGCGGGCCCAGGTTGTCGTTGGGCTGGTTCAGATCCATCGTCGCCCAGCCGTTCTTGCCGGACGCATAGATGTGCGGGAAGTCGAGTTGCTCGTCGGTGGCGCCGATGGCGGCGAACAGGTCGAAGGCGTCGTTGAGCACGCGGTCCGGGTCGGCATGCGGCCGGTCGACCTTGTTGAGGCAGAGGATCGGGCGCAGGCCCATCTTCAGGGCCTTGCCGAGCACGAACTTGGTCTGGGGCATGACGCCCTCTTCGGCGTCGACCAGCAGGACGCAGCCGTCCACCATGCCGAGGATACGCTCCACCTCGCCGCCGAAGTCGGCGTGGCCGGGGGTGTCGATGATGTTGATGCGGGTGTCGCCCGCTTCACCGTGCCAGAGCACGCTGGTGCACTTGGCCAGGATGGTGATCCCGCGCTCGCGCTCCTGGTCATTGGAGTCCATGGCGCGCTCGGTCTGCGCCTCGTTGGCTCGGAAAACGCCGGACTGCGCAAGCAGCTGATCGACAAGAGTCGTCTTGCCATGGTCGACGTGGGCGATGATGGCGATGTTTCGCAGGGACATTCGGACAGGCTTTATATGGGAGGCGCGGCGGGAAGGCCGTGAGGCGCGCGCTTTTACGCGAGTGCGGCGCACAAAGCCACCCCGGCTGGGCGCAAGCCTGAATGAACCGCGTGTGCTCAGCCTGAGGCGGCTTCAAACGCTTGTATTTATTCACGGAATGGTGAAATGGCCCCTCGGTCGCCTGATTATTGTGCGCCGCAATATGACGGTTTGGGCACGATCTGACCTTACGGAACGGGGGTTTTCTGGGAGGTCATGCAGAAAAACTTCGCTGCGGCGCACATTTTGCCCTTGAGCTTTTGTGCGCCGCAACCTACTTTGAACTCGTGAGGCGGCCTCGCCGCCTCTGCCCTTCCTGGGCGTTTCCTCCCTATAAACTGGCCGGGCCTTCAGGGTCCGGCCGTTTTTTTTGGAGTCAGGCCGGCCCGCTAGCCGAAATCGCGCCAGCCTTGCGCCAGCGCCGCCGTCAGCCGCGCCACATCGTCCTTCAGCCGCTCAAGTCCCTCGGTGGGGGCCAGGGTCTTCTCGTCCAGGTACAGGGCCCGGTCGATCTCGATCTGCAGGGCGTGGATGCGCCGGGCCGGGCGGCCGTAGAATTCGGTGGTATAGCCGCCGGCATAGGGCGCGTTGCGGACCACCCGGTGGCCCATCGCCTCCAGTTCCTTCTCGACCAGCCGGGTCAGCCCCGGCGCGCAGGCAGCCCCGAAGCGGTCGCCCAGCACCATGTCGCAGCCCTTGCCGTGGCGCGGGGTCACCACCGTGCGGGCCGCCGCCGATGGCATCGAATGCCAGTCGATCAGGATGGCGAGCCCGTGCGCCGCGTGCGCCTCGTCGATCAGCCGGCTCAGCGCCTCGTGATAGGGGCGGTGGGCGGTCCGGATGCGGTCCTCGGCCTCGGCGAAGCGCAGCTTGCGGCCATAGATCTTCTGGCCCTCGCCGGCCAGCTTGGCGATCGCTCCCAGGCCCGCCGCCACCCTGGCGGTGCGGCCCTGCACATGCGGCGGCAGTTCGTCCTCGAACATCGCCGGGTCCAGTTCCCAGGGGTCGCGGTTGAGATCGATGTAGGCGCGGCCGTAGCCGGCGGTGATGATGCTGGCCCCCAGGGTGGGGGCCGCGGCGATCAGTTCGTCGACGAAGGCGTCTTCCGAGCGGCGCACCACGCTCTCGCCCACCGCCACCGCCGCCAGCATCTCGGGCGGATAGATGCGGCCCGAGTGGGGAGAGGCGAAGATCAGCGGCGTCGCCGAGACGCCTGGCCCTGGCCTGACGAGCCGGAAGGCCGCCGATCCCGGGGCGGGAGGGGCCGGCGTCTGGGTCCGGTCCGGATCGGTCAGCGTCATGGACGCAATTTCGTCCGCCCCCGGCGCCGGGTCAAAGGCTTTCGCCCGCCTTTGTCGATCTCGGGCTCGCTAGGTTCACCCGCCCTTTACGGGTTGGGCTTTAAGGTTAAGGAACCAAAGTTCTCTGCAAGGGTCTCAAGAAACCGCCATGCCCCGCATTCTGCTGGCCGAAGACGACGATTCCCTGCGCAACTTCCTCAGCCGGGCGCTGGAGCGCGCCGGCTACGATGTCCGCGCCTGCGCCGATGGCGAAGAGGCGGCCAGCTGCCTGGACGAGGACTGGGATCTGCTGCTGACCGACATCGTCATGCCCGGCATGGACGGTATCGAGGTGGCGCGCCATGCCGCCGCCCGCCACCCGGGCCTGCGCATCATGTTCATCACCGGCTTCGCGGCCGTGGCCCTGTCGGCCGGCGACCGCGCCCCCGCCGGCGCCAAGGTCCTCTCCAAGCCGATCCATCTGCGCGAGATCGTCAACGAGGTCGACCGGATGATGGCGGCGGCCTGAAGGGTCCACGCGTTTTGTGAGATTGGCCGGTTGCGCCCGGCACAAAGGCTTTGTATATCCCCCGCCTTCCTGCCGGTAAGGACGTGTAGCTCAGCGGGAGAGCACCTCGTTGACATCGAGGGGGTCACAGGTTCAATCCCTGTCACGTCCACCATCCTTCCCCAATCAGAGTAGCGACTCACCGGCTCTGCGAGGGGCCGGACCGGCCGGCGACGCTTTTCATCCGCAGGCGTGATTGCCCCTTCATTCCCCAAATGCGGGAATAAAGGCGCCAGAACTTTGAATTCCTGCGCGAAATGGGTCTAGAATTCGCCGCGAACGGCCGCCCGAGCTTGCGTTGACTGCCGCATAGGTGGAGAACCGGCTGGCAGGGTTGTGTGCTTGACCTTGGCGCGTTCCTAAGTTCTCGTCCTCCATGAGGGACGAGACCACGACCCCGGAGAAATCAATTGCCACGTCCTCAGCATGCCGCGCCCGACCCCATCGACGTCGCCGTCGGCGCCCGGATGCGTATGCGCCGTAAAACCCTCGGCCTGACCCAGACCGCCCTGGCCGAAGCCCTCGGCATCACCTTCCAGCAGGTGCAGAAGTACGAGCGCGGCGCCAATCGGGTCTCGGCCTCGATGCTGGTCCGCGCCGCCAAGCGCCTCGACTGCCCGGTGGCCTTCCTGGTCGGCGAGGAACCCGGCGGGTTCCCGACCGACGAGACCCTGCTGACCATGCTGGCCTTCCCCGGCGCCATCGACCTGCTGCACGCCTACACCTCGATCGAAGAGGCCGGCTCGCGCAACGCGGTGGTCACCGTCGCCCGAGCCCTGTCGGGCCAGGAAGCCCGCCGGTCGGCCGAAGCGGCCTGAGAGTCTCTCTGCTGAGTGCGCCAAGCGCCTCCGGCCTCGCGGCCGGGGGCGTTCGGCGTTTTTCGGCGCGCCCCATAAAGCCCGGATACGCCCGAACCTCACCCGACTCCTCACTCTGTGCGGTCGTTCCGCGCACCGTCCCAGACTGAAACGCTTTTTTTGCAACTGGCGCGGATACTGCCCCGATAATCCTCGTTTGAAGGGGTGGGGCGTTGTTCAAGGTTCTTACGTGTCTCGTCAGCGAGCACGATCTGCGGCTTGTCTTGCTGGCGGGGGTGGTCTGCCTGGCTGCGTCGCTGACGGCGATGCGCCTCTATTCCCGGATGAGCGGGGCTCGCGGCCTGGTGCGCGGCGCCTGGCTGCTGCTCAGCGCCCTGGTCGCCGGTTCCGGCGTCTGGGCGACCCACTTCCTCGGCATGCTGGCCTACAAGCCCGGTCTGGAGACCGGCTTCTCCTCCACCTGGACCATCGGGTCGCTGATGATCGTCGTCGCCTTCATGGCGGCCGGCTTCTACGCCTCCCTGCTGGTCGACGAGGAGCGGTCCAGCAAAATCGCCGGCGGCATCCTCGTCGGCCTCGGCATTGCGGCGATGCACTATTCGGGCATGTCCGCCTTCATCACCCAGGGGCATCTGGTCTGGGAGCCGGTCTATATCGCCGCCTCGGCGGTGCTCGGCGTCACCGGCGCCTCGGCGGCCCTGATCCTGGTCGGCAATGGCCGCAAGCTCTGGCAACAGGTCTCCGCCGGCGGCGCCCTGACCCTGGGGGTTTGCGCCCTGCACTTCACCGGCATGGCGGCGATCACCATCGTGCCCGACGCCAGCATCGCCGTGCCGCCGTCGCTGATGGGCGTCGGCATGATGACCTTCGCCGTCTCCTCGATCACCGCCCTGATCATCCTGGGCGGCATGGGCGCCCTGCTGATCGAGGCCGGCGCAAACCGGTCGGCCCTGGAGCGCATCCGCACCCTGGCCAACGCCGCCTATGAAGGCATCGTCGTCATCCAGAACGGCAGGATCAACGACGCCAACAGCGCCTTCTGCGAGCTGGCCGGCGCGCCGCTGGACGAGCTGGTCGGGCGGCCGCTGATCGGCGGCATGCTCACCTTCGACGACGCCCTGCAACCGTCGGAACTGCGCCGCGAGGCCCATCTGCAGCCGGTCGGCGAGGCCAAGGCCATTCCGGTCGAGGTGCTGTCGCGGCTGATGGATGACGGGGCCCGGGTCGAGACCTCCGGCCTGGTGGTACTCGCCATCCGCGACCTGCGCGAACGCCGCTCGGCCGAGGAGAAGATCCGCTACCTGGCCGAACATGACGGCCTCACCGGCCTGCCCAACCGCAACGCCCTGCAGGTCAAGCTGGCCGCCGCCCTCGAGCGCGTCGAGGCCTCCGGCGAGTCCCTGTCGGTCGTCTGCATCGACCTCGACCACTTCAAGGAAGCCAACGACCTGCACGGCCACCAGGCCGGCGACCAGGTGCTGGTCGAGACCGCCCGCCGGCTGGTCGCCGACCTGCCGGCCCCCAGCTTCGCGGCCCGGCTCGGCGGCGACGAGTTCGTCGTCGTGCAGATCACCGACCAGGATCAGCCGGGCGCCGCCGCCGAACTGGCCGGCGCCCTGCTCGACAGCCTGAAGGTGTCGATGCGCTACGCCGACCAAGAGATGGCCATGGGCGCCAGCCTCGGCGTCTCCCTCTACCCGGACGACGGCCGCACCGCCGAGGCCCTGCTGGCCAACGCCGACATGGCCCTCTATCGCGCCAAGGAAAGCGGCCGCGGCGCCTACCGCTTCTTCAAGCGGGAGATGGACGAGACCATCCGCGAGCGCCGGAACCTCGCCCGCGAACTGCGCCAGGCGATCATCGACGAGGAGCTGGTCGTCCACTACCAGCCGCTGGCCCGGGCCAGCGACGGCGAGGTCTGCGGTTTCGAGGCCCTGGTCCGCTGGAAGCATCCGGTGCGCGGCATGGTGCCACCGCTCGACTTCATCCCCGTCGCCGAGGAGAGCGGCCTGATCGGTCCGCTCGGCGAATGGGTGCTTCGCCGCGCCTGCGCCGACGCCGCCGGCTGGGACCGCCCCCTGCGCATCGCCGTCAACCTCTCGCCGCTGCAGCTCAACAACCCCGCCTTGCCGGCCCTGGTCCATGAGGTGCTGATCAACACCGGCCTGTCGCCGGCCCGGCTGGAGCTGGAGATCACCGAGAGCGCCCTGTTCAAGGACTACCAGCGGGCCCTCGACAACCTGCGCCGCCTCAAGGCCCTGGGCGTCCGTATCGCCATGGACGACTTCGGCACCGGCTTCTCCTCGCTCTCGACCCTGCAGTCCTTCCCGTTCGACAAGATCAAGGTCGACAAGAGCTTCGTCGAGAACATCCACCGCGACGAACGGGCCACGGTCATCGTCAAGGCGGTGCTGGGCCTCGGCCGCAGCCTCAACATCCCGGTCGTCGCCGAGGGGGTGGAGACCGAGGAGCAGCGGGAGTTCCTGCGCGGCGAGGAATGCGCCGAGCTGCAGGGCTACGCCATCGGCCGCCCGGCCCCGGCCGAGACCCTGGGCGCCTGGACCAACAACGGCCCCCTGCTGCCGCCGCCGGCCAACGACAAGCCGGTTCTGCGGCGCAAGCGAGCCGCCTGACGGGTCTTTGCGCGGGGCGGGACCGCGGTCATAGTCTGACCTCCGTTCAAGGAGGCCCGTCTTGCTGTCCGTTCTGATCACCCTCGCCCTGTCCGCCCCGGTCAATCCGCCGACCCCCATCGGCCTGTGGAAGACCCCCGGCGGCGCCCAGATCCGGCTGGCGACCTGCGGCGCCGACGTCTGCGGCACGGTGGTGACCTCGCCCCACCTGCAGAGCCATCCCGACCAGGTTGACGCCCTGAACGCCAAGCCGGCCCTGCGCGGCCGAAAGATCAAGGGCCTCCGCACCTTGCAGGTCAGCCCCACGGGCCCCGGCGAATGGAACAAGGGCTGGGTCTACAATCCCGAGGACGGCAAGACCTACAAGGCCGAGGTCAAGCTGCTGGGCGGCGGCAAGCTGAAGATGACCGGCTGCGTCGCCAAGCCCCTCTGCCAGAGCCAGATCTGGACCCGCGCCGGGGATTGAGGCGGCGAGCGAGACCGCCTCGCCCTAGCGCTTCAGGCCGCCCAACAGGCCCCGCAGCAGCGCCCGCGTCAGTTGCGGCACCACGGTGCGGACCACCGACTTGGCGATGGTCTCGCCCATGCCCTGGCGGCTCGAGCGGGCAGGGGCCCTGGCGCGGGGCGCCGGACGGCTCATCTCGCGTTCCCGGCGGGCCTGCTCCTTGGCCCATTCCTTTTCCTGCGCGGCGCGCTGCCTGGCGACCTGCGCCTCGGCGGCGTCCAGTTCGGCCTTGTGCTGGCCGTCGGCGGTCTTCTGGCTGATCCGTTCGAAGGCCGACTCCCGGTCGATGGCCGTGTCGTACAGGCCCTTCACCGGGCTGCGGCCCTGCACCGCCGCCCGCTCCTCGGGACTGGCCGGTCCCAGCCGCGACGAGGGCGGCCGGATCAGGGTGCGGGCGGTCACCGTCGGCGCGCCCTTCTCATCCAGCACGCTGACCAGGGCCTCGCCCACCCCCAGGCCCTGAATGGCCTCGGCGGTGTCGAAGGCGGGGTTGGGACGGAAACTGGCGGCCGCCGCCCGCAGCCCCTTCTGTTCGGCCGGGGTGTAGGCCCGCAGGGCGTGCTGGAAGCGGTTGCCCAGCTGGGCCAGCACGGTCTCGGGGATATCGGCCGGGTTCTGGGTGACGAAATAGATGCCGACCCCCTTGGAGCGGATCAGCCGCACCACCTGCTCGACCTTCTCCATCAGCGCCCTGGGCGCATCCCGGAACAGCAGGTGCGCCTCGTCGAAGAAGAAAACCAGGCGCGGCTTCTCCGGATCGCCGATCTCGGGCAGTTCCTCGAACAGTTCCGACAGCAGCCACAGCAGGAAGGTGGCGTACAGGCGGGGGCTCTGGATCAGCCTGTCGGCCGCCAGGATCGACACCACCCCCCGGCCCGAGCCGTCGACCCGCATCAGGTCAGAAAGGTTCAGCGCCGGCTCGCCGAACAGGTTCTCGGCCCCCTGCGTCTCCAGCTGCAAGAGGCCCCGCTGGATGGTGCCCACCGTCGCCGCCGAGACGTTGCCGTACTTGACGTCGACCTCCTTCTCGTTGTCGGCGACGTATTTCAGCGCCGCCTGCAGGTCCTTCAGGTCGAGCAGCAGCAGCCCCTCGTCGTCGGCCATCTTGAAGACGATGTTGAGCACGCCCTCCTGCACCTCGTTCAGCTCCATCAGCCGCGACAGCAGCAGGGGCCCCATCTCCGAGATGGTGGTGCGGACCGGATGGCCCTTCTCGCCATAGAGGTCCCAGAACACGGTCGGCGGGCAGTCGGGACGCAGCGCCAGGTTCATGCCGGCGGCCCGGGCCAGCATCTTCTCGTTCGGCGTCCCGGCCACGCAGATGCCCGAAAGGTCGCCCTTCACGTCGGCGGCAAAGACCGGCACCCCGGCGTCGGAAAACGCCTGCGCCAGGATCTGCAGGGTCACCGTCTTGCCGGTCCCCGTCGCCCCGGCCACCAGTCCATGGCGATTGGCCCGGTCCAGCCGCATGACCTGCGGCCCGCCCTCCGTTTCCGGGGCCATGCCGACAAACATCGTGCCTTCGGGAACGTCGACCATGCGGGGCTCCTTTTGTGGGGGGACAAGGCTTAGCGCGGCCACGCCTCCTCGTCACCGAAGTTCATTGACGCCGCCCCCGCCCACCCGGAGAGTCCTCCCGGCAACTACAGGATCCCCGATGTTTTCCGGCAAGCCCCAGTTCGACGGCGTCTCCCGCAACGCCCTGGTCATCATGGCGGTCATCGCCTCGGGGGCGGCGCTCTGGCTGCTGCGCGGGGTGCTGACCCAGCTGGCCCTGGCGGTGTTCCTGGCGGTGACCATCGACGGCTTCTCCCGGGTGCTGGAGCGCCGCCTGCCGAAATTCCCCAAGGCCGCGGCCCTGCCGACCGCCGTCGCCCTGACCATCCTCATCCTGATCGGCGTGGTCTGGCTGATCGCCCAGCAGGGCATGGGCTTCGCCGACCAGCTGCAGGGCTACGGCCCCCGGCTCGAGGCCCTGCTGGCCAGCACCGCCCATTCGCTCGGCGTCCAGAACGTGCCCAGCCTCAGCGAGCTGATCAGCCGCGCCAATCCCGGCCAGTATGCGCAAGGCATCGCCAAACAGACCCAGAGCATCCTGTCGGACACCTTCTTCGTCCTGATCTACCTGGCTTTCCTGATCGCCTCGCGGCGCGGTTTCCGGCGCAAGATCGTCGCCATGTTCCCGCACAACGCCGAGCGCGAGGAGGCGGTGGTCATCTTCCAGCGCATCCGCAACGGGGTGGAGCAGTACCTGTGGGTGCAGACGGTGACCGGCCTGATGATCGCCGCCGGCTCCTTCATCTGCATGTATTTCGTCGGCCTCGACAACGCCCTGTTCTGGGCCTTCCTGATCTTCCTGGCCTCCTACATCCCGATCATTGGCGGCGTCGTCGGCGTCGCCCTGCCGCCGCTGTTCGCCCTGGTCCAGTTCCCCTCCATCATCCCGGCCATCATCATCGCCGTGGTGCTGCAGAGCGTGCAGTTCATCGTCGGCAACGTCATCCAGCCCAAGATGCAAGGCGACAGCCTGAACATCGACCCGGTGGTGGTGCTGCTGTCCCTGGCCTTCTGGGGGCTGATCTGGGGCATGCCCGGCATGTTCCTTTCCACCCCGCTGACGGTCATGGCGATGATCATCCTGGCCCAGTTCAAGGGGTCCCACTGGATCGCCGTGCTGTTGTCGGCCAACGGC
Source organism: Caulobacteraceae bacterium (assembly GCA_004144935.1). Classification (GTDB taxonomy): domain Bacteria; phylum Pseudomonadota; class Alphaproteobacteria; order Caulobacterales; family Caulobacteraceae; genus Caulobacter. Next base: position 20,232 of record SDZP01000016.1, read on the forward strand.
AACCCGGCTGGCGCCCATGGCCGCCATAACCCGATGGAAGACATCCCGGGGACGCCCAGGGCGGCGGCGGCGAAGGTGAAGAAAGTTTCATCGCGGCGAAATCCGCCCGCCCCTTGAACATGTTCAGCGAGCGCATATCTGTCATCCTGTCCGGGGCTTCCCTCCCCCCTGTAACCCCGGACTTCAGAGG
>SDZP01000765.1 GCA_004144935.1 Caulobacteraceae bacterium
ATCAGGCCATCGCCGTCATCCCCGACCGACCTGGCCAGCGCGGCCTCATCGACTTTCAGGGCGTCGGCCTGAACGATGGTCAGGGCGCCGCCGGAGGCATCCGACAACTCGCTCAGCAGGGGGACGAAGCGCGGGTCCTTCTCGACAGCGACGACCCGGGCCCCGGCTTCCAGCAGGGCGCGGGTCAGGCCGCCGGGACCGGGGCCGACCTCGATGACGGTCCTGCCCTCGAGCGGGCCGGCGAGACGGGCGATCTTGCGGGTGATGTTGAGGTCCAGCAGGAAGTGCTGGCCGAAGCTCTTCTTGGCCAGCAGGCCGTGGGCCTCGAGAGATTCGCGGAGGGGGGGAAGGGCGTCGGTCATTGCGCCTGCCTTAGCCTGCCGCTCGCGCTCCCGCCATCTCCGTCGCCAGTCGGATGGCGGCGATCAGGCTGTCGGGGCGGGCGAGGCCCTTGCCGGCGATGTCGAAACCGGTGCCGTGGTCGGGCGAGGTGCGGACGATCGGCAGGCCGAGGGTGGCGTTGACCCCGCCCCAGAAGTCCAGCGTCTTGACCGGGATCAAGGCCTGGTCGTGATAGAGGCAGACCACGGCGTCATAGGTCGCACGCGCCTCGTCGTGGAACAGGGTGTCGGCCGGCTTGGGATCGGTGATGTTGATCCCCTCGCGGCGCAGGGCCTCGACGGCTGGCTTCAGGACGGTGATTTCCTGAAGGCCGAGGGCGCCGCCTTCGCCTGCATGGGGGTTCAGGGCGGCCAAGGCGATCCGCGGGGAGGCCAGGCCGAAATCGCGCTTCATGGACTCATGGACGACCCGAGCGGTGCGGCAGACGCGGTCGCCGGTGACCAATTCGGGGACCTGATCCAGGGCGACGTGGATGGTGACCAGACAGGCGCGCAGGTCCTTGGCGGTCAGCATCATGACGGGGCCGCGCTCGCCCTTCATGGGCACGTCGGCGGTCAGCTCGGCGATGAACTCGGTGTGGCCGGGGAAGCGGAAGCCGGCGGCGTA
>SDZP01000766.1 GCA_004144935.1 Caulobacteraceae bacterium
ACTACCGGGTGGTCGGCGACAGCCCGAAGATCCAGCTCGGCCTGCCCGAGATCAAGGTCGGCCTGTTCCCGGGCGGCGGCGGCACCCAGCGCCTGACGCGCCTGATCGGCGTGCAGGCGGCGATGACGGCGATGAGCGCCGGCTCGTCCTGGCGCCCGAACGACGCCAAGGGCGCCGGCGTGGTCCACGAAGTCGTGGCCAAGGGCTCCGAAGTCGAGGCCGCCAAGGCCTGGATCAAGGGCGGCGGCAAGGCCGTCCAGCCGTGGGACGACAAGTCGTTCAAACTGCCCGGCGGCGGCCCCTACCATCCGGTCGGCGTGCAGAATTTCATCGTCGGCAATGCGATGATCCGCAAGCAGACCTACGGCAACTATCCGGCCGCCACCAATCTGATGAAGGCCGTCTATGAGGGCGTTCAGGTCCCGATGGACGCCGCCCTGCGCATCGAGACCCGCTACTTCATCAAGACCCTGATGACGCCGCAGGCCCAGGCCATGATCCGCTCACTCTTCCTGTCCAAGCAGGAGCTCGACAAGGGCGCCGTGCGTCCGGCGGGCGTGCCCAAGTCCGATCCGAAGAAGGTCACGGTTCTGGGCGCCGGCATGATGGGCGCGGGCATCGCCTATGTGCAGGCCCTGGCCGGGATCGAAACCATCCTGATCGACCAGACGCAGGAAGCCGCCGACAAGGGCAAGGCCCACGTCGAGGAGCTGCTGAAGAAGCGCCTGTCGCGCGGCCAGATCACCCAGGACAAGTTCGACGCCCTGCTGGCCTCGGTCACCGCCACCACCGACTACGCCCTCATCAAGGGTTCGGATCTGGTCATCGAGGCCGTGTTCGAGAACCGCGAGATCAAGGCCGAGGTGACGAAACGCGCCGAGGCCCAGCTTGAGCCGGGCGCCATCTTCGGCTCCAACACCTCCACCCTGCCCATCACCGGCCTGGCCGAGGCTTCGGTTCGTCCCGAGGACTTCATCGGCATCCACTTCTTCTCGCCCGTCGACAAG
>SDZP01000275.1 GCA_004144935.1 Caulobacteraceae bacterium
GGGTCAGGCCCTGGCCGCCCGCCTGGCTGGCGGCGGCCAGGGCCTGACCCCCGTCCTGCCGCTCGCCTGGATCGACCTGCTGGCCGTCCTCCCCGCCCCGGTCCTGGCCGCCCTCACCGCCGCCATCGCCGCCCGCCTGGCGGCCGCCGCGATCCTGAAGCAGCTGGGCTAGGTGGTCTTTCGCAGTGCTCCCTAGCTCCGCTCATCCCGGCGAATGCCGGGACCCATTTCATGGGGCGCCGGAGGTTCCGCTTGAGCGCTGGTGCGGTTCGAACAGTCTCACTGGTGTTTACCGTCAGGCGGCGAGCTCTACGAAATGGGCCCCGGCATTCGCCGGGGTGAGCGGATGATTGGGCACAGTGGCTGAATGTCGCGGTGTGGCGCGCAACAGCGCCATTACCCCAACAAAACCTCAACGCGACCCCCATCAAACCCCAACGCCGCCGCCATACGAACGCCATGGCGCCACAACCAGATATCGACGCTCAACACATTGATTCAATTGCGCTTACGGTCCCACTGAAGTCTAGCACGACGCCATTTCCTGATACAATGTCAGGCCGCTTCGTTAACCAACCCCCCGCCCGGTCTTCCCACGCAACCTCGGAACCCTCTAGAACAGCGTCATGCGCCGCCTCTCCCTGCTGCTCATCCTGATCGTCGTCTGGTTCGTCGGCCTGCTGGCCTTCGCCGGCCGCATCGACAAGCTGACGCCGGCCGCCGAGCCGCCGGTGTCGGACGCCGTCGCCGTGCTCACCGGCGCCTCGACCGAGCGCATCAAGGTCGCCGTCCGCCTGCTCGAGGAGGGCAAGGGCAAGCGCCTGCTGGTCAGCGGCGTCAACACGGAGGTCACCCGCGAAGACCTGCTGGAGGTCACCGGCGCCTGGAAGCCCATCTACCAGTGCTGCGTCGACCTCGGCTTCGAGGCCGCCGACACCAAGGGCAACGCCCAGGAGATCGCCGCCTGGGCCGAGAAGCACAGCTTCAGGCAGGTCATCGTCGTCACCGCCGACTACCATATGCCCCGCTCGATGCTGGAGCTGCGCGGCCAGATGCCCGGCGCCAGGCTGATCGCCTATCCGGTCAAGACCGACGCCATGGACACCAGCCGCTGGTGGCGCGACCAGACCCAGATCCGCCGCCTGACCCTGGAATACTGCAAATACCTGGCCGTACTGGTCCAGGAATCTGTCATGGGCTTCGTCCGCAAGGCCCCCGACGCGCAGGCGGAGCGTCCGGAGAAAACGAAGTGACCGTACTGCGATCCCTCGTCTTTCTCGTCCTGTTCTACGTTTTCTCGGCCATCGTCGCGATCGGCCTGTCGCCCATGCTGCTGGGCCCGCGAAAGCCCCTGATGGCGGTGATGGTGCTCTGGGGCAAATGGGTCACCTGGCTGCTGCGCGTCATCTGCGGGGTCAGGGTCGAGGTCCGCGGCCGAGAGTACCTGCCGGCCGGGGGCGCCCTGATCGCCACCAAGCACCAGCGGATGTTCGACATCTTCGGCGCCTTCGCCTTCCTGCCCGACGCTTGTTTCGTGCTGAAGAAGGAACTGGTCTCCATCCCCTTCTTCGGCTGGTGGGCCCTGCGGTCGGAGATGATCGTCGTCGACCGCGAGGGCCATTCGGCCGCCCTGCGCAAGCTGGTCGCCGACGCCAAGGACCGCATGCGGGAAAACCGCCAGCTGTTCATCTTTCCGGAGGGCACGCGCAAGGAACCGGGCGACGCCGGCGACTACAAGCCGGGCATCGCCGCTCTCTACCGCGAACTGGAATTGCCGGTGACGCCCCTGGCGCTGAACACCGGCCGCCACTGGAATGTCGCCAGGGGCTTCGTCATGGCGCCGGGAACCATAGTCTTCGAGTTCCAGCCGCAGATCCCGCCCGGCCTGAAGCGGGCCGACTTCATGCGGCAGCTGGAGACGTCGATCGAGACCGCCTGCGCGCGCTTGCTGGACGAAGGCGTCTAGCCCGTCTCCACCAGCCTGAGCAGTCGCTCCATCCCCTCGTCCCGGACGCCCTCGGCCCGCAGGTGCTCCACCAGGTCGGTCAGATAGTCCTCGTTCCGTCCCGACAGCCCGACCGCCCCGTGGATCAGCGCCGCCTGCCGCTCCAGCGTCAGGTCCCCCGCCCACTGCGAATGGCCCTTGTCGGACAGGAAGACCAGCGCCGGCGTCCTTGCCCCGCCATCCAGCCGCACCTCGCGCCAGGCCTCGACATAGGTCTCCGTGGGTTGTTCCCGCTCGCGCAGGTAGGCGTACACCTCCGGCCAAGCCTCCTCGGCCACCCGATACGCCGCCCCACGCGTCGCACCGCCCGGGGCCAGACCCAAAACCAGGCCCGGTCGCTCATAGGTCCCCCGGTGGTGCACCGAATAGATGCAGAACGCCCTTCTCCGCCCGTGGAGAACCGCGCCCTTTCGCTCTACAAACGGGAACCCGGGCCGCCACATGAGCGATCCATACCCGAACACCCAACGGCCTGCGCCGCTCGCATCGCTCATCACGCCGACCTGAGAGAACACCTTTGCCAGAGACCCTGCCCGATCCCGCCCCGCGCCGCAAACGCAGCGGTGTCGCCACGCCCTTCATTCTGCTGCTGATCCTCATCGCCGCCTGGTCCGGCGGCTGGTTCTGGCTGCGCGGCGAGGCGATGCGGCGGATGGACGAGACCGCCAAGGTCATGGGCGACCGGGGCTACCGCCTGACCTGGGGCGAGCGCACGGTCAGCGGCTACCCCTTCCGCCTCGACATCTATCTCAAGGACGCCAAGGTCTCCGAGCCCTCCGGCTGGGCCCTGTCGGCGCCGGTCATCAAGAGCGAGGCCTTCGTCTACGCCCTCAAGCACTGGGTCTTCGTCGCCCCGCAGGGCGTCACCTTCACCCGCCCGGACGGCGGCGCGGTCATCGTCCAGGGCAAGGCCCTGCGCGCCTCGTTGTCGGACCTCGACAAACGCCCGCCGACCATCGCCATCGAAGGCGCCGACCTGACCTTCAGCCCCGAGGCCGGCGCCAAGCCCTACTTCCTGTCGGCCGCGCGCCAGCTGAACGTCCGCATCTTGCCCGGCCCCAACGACCTGGGCGGCGTGCTGCTGCATATCGGCGGCGCGAAAATGGCGCTGCAGGGCCTCGCGGCCCGGGCCACCGAGGGCGGCGTCGTCGACATGGACCTCGACCTGACCCTGACGAAGATGTCGGCCCTGTCCGGCCAGGACTGGGAAAGCTCGGCCCGCGCCTGGGCCGCCAAGGGCGGCGTCATCCAGGTGCGTCAGGCCTCGGTCACCGGCGGCGCGGCGCGGCTGTCGGCCAAGGCCGGCACCCTGACCCCCGACGCCAGCGGCCGCCTCAGCGGCGACCTCGACGCCACCCTCGGCGACCTGACCGGCACCGGCCAGGCGCTGCAGGGCCGCGTCAGCCTGAGGGACGGCAAGGCGCGGATCGGTCCGCTGGAAGTGGGGCCATCGCCCAGGGTCTGGTGAACCCTGCGGCAAAAACGGCGCAAGATTCTTGCGCCGTTCGCCGCCTATTGCGTCCCCGGCCGCATGGCTTTAGGCCCGGAATGCAAGTTTGAGGAACAAATGGGCCGGGACACTCCACCAGCGCCGCCATCTCTCGACGCGGTCCGTGCGCGTATCGATCAGGTCGACGCCGAACTGCTGCGGCTGATCGACGAGCGCTCGTCCCTGGCCGGCGCCGTGGCCGAAGCCAAGAAGGCCGCCGGCGGCGACTTCAAGTTCGGCCTGCGCCCCAGCCGCGAGGCCCAGGTCATCCGCAAGAAGCTGGCCCGCGAAAACCCCGTCGCCGGCCCCGGCCTAGTGGTCCGCATCTGGCGGGAACTGATCGCCGACAGCCTGGCGCGCCAGGGCCCGTTCAGCGTCACCGTCTGGGGCGGCCGGGCCGAGGCCCAGACCCTGGAGGCCGCCCGCCAGCGCTTCGGCGTCGCCCCGCCGCTGACCATGGTGACCAAGCCCGAGGACGCCCTGGCCGGCGCCCGCCAGCTTGGCGGCGTCGGCGTCCTGGCCCTGACCTCGGACTCCTCTTGGTGGGGCCGGCTGCTCGCCGAGCCGACCCTGCAGGTCTTCGCCACCCTGCCCTGCCTGACCCAATGGGGCCCGGTCCGCGCTCTCGCCGTCGCCGCCGTGCCGGTCGAGCCGACCGGCGCCGACCAGACCCTGTGGGTCACCGACGCCCCGGGCGGAGCCGCCGGCATCGTCGACGCCCTCAGCCGCGACGGCGTCGCCGCCGCCCCGCTGCTGGAGTCCGGCGGGCTGCGGTTGTTCACCCTGGCCGGCTTCTACCAGAAGGACGACGAGCGCCTCGCCCGCGCGCCCGGCCGACTTTCCGGCGTCATCGGGGCTGCACCCGAGCCGTTCGACGTGTAAGACGCGGGCCTGTTTAAGGACCCGCCATGACCGACCGCTTCGCCGCGCCCCGTCCCGTTCCAAAGCCCGGCATCCTCGACATCGCCCCCTACAAGCCCGGCAAGGCGGCGGCCGAAGGCGTCGTCGACCCCGTCAAGCTTTCGGCCAACGAGAACATCCTCGGCTGTTCGGACGCGGCCCGCGCCGCCTATGCCGAGGCCGCTTCGAAGCTGAACCTCTACCCCCAGGGCCGCGCCGACATCCTGCGCGCCGCCGTCGCCGAGAAATACGGCCTGGAGCCCGAGCGCCTGCTGTTCGGCTGCGGCTCGGACGAGATCTTCCAGCTGCTGAACCAGACCTTCCTCGAGCCCGGCGACAACATGATCCAGGGGGCGCACGGCTTCGCCGCCTACGCCATCGGGGCCCGCGCCTGCGGCGGCGAGGTCAAGTATGTGCCCGAGAAGAACTTCACCATCGACGTCGACGCCATGCTGGAAGCCGTCGACGAACGCACCCGCCTGATCTTCCTCGCCAACCCGGCCAACCCCACCGGCACCTGGATCAGCGCCGAAG
>SDZP01000276.1 GCA_004144935.1 Caulobacteraceae bacterium
GGAACAGGGCGGTCCTCACGGCTTCACCTTCTTCTTCTCGGCGGGCGGCTTGCCGACCAGGGTCTGCGGGCTCTTCTCGGCTTCACTCACCAGTCGGTCGAGGGACTCGGCGGCCCCCTGCAGGGTGCTGATGGCGCTGGTCAGCTGCGGCAGGCCTTCGGTGGCGAAATCGTTCACCGGCCCGTCCAGCTTGGTCAGCACGCTCGACACGTCGGCGGCGGCCTTGTCGACCTTGCGCGCGGCTTCGTCGATGTTGGCCATGGCTGTCTTGGCGTCGCCGTTGATGAAGGTCTGGCCGTCCTTGGCAAGCGCCGTGTAGGCGCGGGCCGTCTCCTGGAAGGTGAGCAGGGCGCGGCGGGCGTCGGCGAGGATTTCCTTTTGCTCGCGCGCCTCGGCGGTGACCGCCTGCAGGTCGTCGAGCGCGGCGCCGAAGGTCTTGATGTTCTCGTCGCCGAGCACGCGGTTGATACGGTCCAGCGCCTCGATCGTTCGGGTCAGCACGGTTCCGCCGCCGGCCAGGAGGTCGGAGAGGGCGCTGCGCTGGGTGCGGATGACCGGCACCTCGCCGGGGGAGACGGTGTCCTTCAACAGGCGCTTGGCCGGATCGCCGGCGGTGATCTGGATATAGTTGATGCCGGTGATGCCCTGCGGCTCCAGGGTGGCGTAGCTGTCCTCGCGGATCGGCACGTCGCTGGTCACCTTGACCCGGGCGATGACCCGGTTGGGGTCGCGCTTGTCCAGCGCAATGCGCGAGACGTCGCCGACCTTGATGCCGTTGAAGTGCACCTCGCCGCCCTCGGTCAGGCCGCGCACGGGCCCGACGAACAGCACATCGTACTCGTCGTAATTCTTGTTGAACCCGAGACGGGCCAGCCAGAAGACGAAGACGATCGCGGCGATGAACAGCAGCAGCGATGCAGCCCCCACCAGAGCGTAGTTGGCATTTCTTTCCATCAGACCCTCGTGCCCCCCTGGCGGGCCGCCTGCGAGGCGCGGCCGCGCGGACCCAGGAAGTATTCCCTGATCCAGGGGTGTTCGGAATGCTCGAGTGTGGTCACCGGTTCAACGGCGACCACCTTCTTGTCGGCGAGAACCGCGACGCGGTCGGTAATTGTATAGAGGCTGTCCAGATCGTGGGTGATCATGAACACCGTCAGCCCCAGGCTGCGGGTCAGATCGAGGATCAGCTCATCGAAGGCGGAGGCCCCGATCGGATCGAGGCCGGCGGTCGGCTCGTCGAGGAACAGCAGCTCCGGATCGAAGGCCAGGGCGCGGGCGAGGCCGGCCCGCTTGCGCATGCCGCCGGACAGTTCGGACGGCTTCAGGGCCCCGGCCCGCGGCGGGAGGCCGACGAGGGCGATCTTCAGCTCGGCCAGGTCGTCGATCTCGGCGCGTGAGAGGTCGGTGTGCTCGTGCAGCGGGGCGGCGACGTTTTCCTTGACCGTCAGCGAGGAGAACAGGGCCCCGGCCTGGAACAGCACGCCCCAGCGTCGCTCGATGGCCGACCATTTGCGGCGGCTGGCGTGCTGGATGTCCTGGCCGAAGATGCGCACCGAGCCGCCATCCGGCTCCTTCAGCCCGATGATGGTGTTGAGCAGCACCGACTTTCCGGTGCCCGAGCCGCCGACGACGCCCAGAACCTCGCCCTTCTTGACGACCAGGTCGAGGTCCTCGTGAACGACATTGTCGCCGAAGGCCGAGGTCAGGCCGATCACCTCGATGGGCGGGGCGCTGGCGTCGAGGCCGTCCTCGATCAGCGAGGCGTCGTTGGCGTCGGCGTTGACGTGATCGGTCATATGTTCAGCTCCATGTAGAGGAGCGCGAAGAGGGCATCGAGCAGGATGATGGCGAAGATGGCCTGGACGACGGCCGAGGTGACGCGGCGGCCGAGGCTCTCGACGTCGCCCTCGACCTCCATGCCCTGGCGACAGCCGATGCCGGCGATGACGATGGCCATGACCGGGGCCTTGGAGATGCCGACCCAGAAGTGGACGGCCCCGACGTTGTCGGCGATCCGCTGCCAGAAGAAGGTCGGCGAGAGGCCAAGCAGTCCGGTGGTGACCACCAGCCCGCCGATCAGCCCGGCCAGGTCCGCGACGAAGGTCAGCAGCGGCATGGTGACGAGGAGCGCCAGGAAGCGTGGCAGGACCAGGGCGTCGAACGGATCGACCCCCATCACCCGCATGGCGTCGATCTCCTGGTTCATCTTCATCGAGCCGATCTCGGCAGCGAAGGCCGAGGCCGAGCGGCCGGCCAGCAGCACGGCGGTGATGACGATGCCGAACTCGCGCAGCACCGAGATGGCGGTGGCCTCGACGACCAGAACCTCGGCGGCGAAGGCCCGCAGGGTGTTGATGCCGAGCAGGGCGACCACGCAGCCGATGAAGAAGGTCGTGGTGGCGACGATCGGAATGGCGTCCAGCCCGGCCCGCTCGCAGAGAGCCACGAACGGGGCGCCGCGGAATTTCTTCGGGTTGGTGATCGCCCGGCCGGCCGAGGTCAGCAGGTGGCCGAGGAAGACCAGGGTGGCGTAGAGATCGAGGCCGAAGTTGACCACGCCGCGTCCGATGCGGACCAGCAGATCGTAGAAGCCGCGATGCTGCCGGGGCGGGCTGGGCTCGGCCTGCACCGCCTCGCCGACCAGATGAAGCAGCCGCTCTGTCTCCGGCCGGGCCAGCAGCGTGCCCGCCGTCTCCCGGCCATCGGCGGCGCGGATGATGGCATAGGCGCCGGCCGTGTCGCAGCGGCCGATGCGGGTCATGTCCAGGGAGACAGCCTTGGAATGGGCCAGGGTCTCGGCCAGGCGCACGCCGGTCTCGTCGAGGGACTCGGCGATCCAGTCGCCGGTCAGCACGGCCGTCGACCCATGCTCGCCCTGCTGCATCGTGAATTCGGCGGGTTTTGACATGGACCGGGTGGCGACTTTCCTTGGAGCGCGGCGAAAGTGCCATGCGCCGGGCGCATCGCAAAGGCTTTCACGCGACAGGGTCTGCATCGAATGGCCACTTGTCCGCAGGTGGTCGTCAGGCGAGGCTCCCGGGACACAGGGGAAGGCGCGCGAAATGAGCCAGGACAGCGAGCTTGAGACCGGGGCGGGGCGGCGACTGCTGCTCACCCGGCTGCTGATCGGCCTGGCGCAGGGCGTTGTCCTTTTTGGGCTGTCGGAGGCGGCGGAGCGCAAGGCCTGGCCGGCGACCGATCGGCCGCTGTTCATCGCCCTGGTGGTGGCCGCCCTGGCGATCGGGCCGGTGCTGCTCAGCGGGCTGGGCGGCCTGAAGCGCCGGCCGCTGGCGGTTTGGGCGGGGGCCGCGGCCCTGCTGGCCGCCCTGGTCGGCTGGGTCGACGGTTACCGGGGGCTGGAGGCGCAGCAGGTCACGCCGACGCCGCTGGTGGCGATGGCTGTGCTCATCTGCCTGTTCGTGGCCCACAGCCTGATCGTCGCCGCGGCGCGGGACCACCGCCGGACTGCCGCCTATCCGACCTATTTCGACGTCGCCTGGAAGCATGGGGTGCAGCTGGCCTTGGCGGCGGGCTTCACCGGCATCTTCTGGGGCGTGCTGGCGCTGGGCGCGGCGCTGTTCAACATGATCGGCGTCAAGCTGGTCGGCGACGTGATCGAAGAGCGCTGGTTCGCGATTCCGGCGACGGCCTTGGCCTTTGCGGCGGCGGTGCACCTGACCGATGTGCGGGTGGGGCTGATCCAGGGGGTGCGGACCGTCGCCCTGACCCTGCTGGGTTGGCTGTTGCCGCTGCTGGCCGGGCTGACGCTCGCCTTCCTGCTGACCCTGCCGTTCACGGGGCTGAAGCCCCTGTGGGACACCCGCAACGCCTCGGTCATCCTGATCAGCGCCGGCGGGGCCGTGATCCTGCTGATCAACGCCGCCTACCAGGACGGCGGCCGGGAGAAGCCGTTGCCCGCGGCGCTGCGCTGGGCGATGCGGCTGGCGGGGCTGCTGCTGGCGCCGGTGACGGTTCTGGCGGCCTATGCCCTGTGGCTGCGGGTCGGCCAGTACGGGCTGACCATCGAGCGGATCATCGCCATCGCCTGCGTGGTGATCGGGGCCTGCTATGCGGTCGGCTATGGCCTGGCGGCCGGGCTGCCGGGTCCTGTCATGCGCCGGCTGGAGCCGACCAATGTGGCGACCAGCTTCGTGGGGCTGGCCGTGCTGCTGGCCCTGCTGACGCCAATCGCCGACCCGGTGAGGCTGTCGGTGGATAACCAGGTGGCGCGGTTACAGGCGGGCAGGGTGAAGCCGGCCGAGTTCGACTTCGACTATCTGAAGTTTTCGGCCGGCCGCTTCGGCAAGCAGGCGCTGGATCGGCTGAGCAAGGGCGGCGGGGAGATCGGCAGGCTGGCGACCGCGGCCAGGCTGAGAACCGACCGGGTCTACGAGACCCCGGCGGCGGACGTCCAGCCGGTCGATGGCGTCAAGGTGTACCCGGCTGGCAAGCTCATGCCGGAGAAGTTCCGGGCGCAGTGGGTCGGCTTGGCCGGCTGGCTCTGCCGGAAGGGGACACAGGCCTGCGAAGTCTTCCTGATCGACCTCAACCTCGATGGCGATGACGAGGCCCTGCTGAATGGCGGCAGTGGCTCGCTGATCCTGTTTGACCAGTACGCCAACGGAAACTGGGACCGGGTCGGCGAATTGGATACCGGTCCGACCTGTGGAGGCCGGGACCCGCTGGCCGACCTGCGCGCGGGCAAGTTCGAACTCAGGCCCGCCCGCTACCAGGATATCGAGTTCGGCGGCGCCCAACGGGTGGTCAAGCGAGACCGGTCGGGCTGCCTAGAGGTTCCCGTTGCCGCCCCCGCCCCAGCGCCCGTCAAACAGCGGCGGCAGGCTGGCGGGAAGGCCCAGTAGCGGGCCGGAGGAGAGCAGCAGCACGACCTCGTCGCCGGTCAGGTCGGCGAGGGCGGCCTCGC
>SDZP01000767.1 GCA_004144935.1 Caulobacteraceae bacterium
GCGGCGTGCGGGGCGTGGCAGCAGCCATGGCCGCAGACGATGGCGCAATGCTCGCAGGCCGGATCCTCGCAGGGGGCGGAGGTCTGGACCGAGGCGGCGGAGGCCGGCGCCTGATCCGCACAGGCCACGGCGGCCGTCGCGGGCATGACGGCGACGAGCGCGAACAGAAGCGCGGCCAGAAGGCCGACCGTGTTCAGAAGGAGGTGCGCGCGCCGGAGCATGGGGCCGGGGTAGCACGGGTCGGCGGAGCTGTCGCGGACGGGGTGTCGCAGGCGTGGCGGGTCGCCCTCGCCATCCCGAGAGACGTCGGCTGGTTTTTCGGCTGCTTCTTGTAGGCTGCCGGTCCGGAGGTTGCGATGATTCTGAATCTGCTACTGGCTTTGACGCTCCAGAACGCCAGCCCGCCCCCGGCGCCTGACTGGTCGACGGAGTGCCTGAGCCAGGTGGGCGGTCTCGCCGGGAGCCAGCCGCAACTGGACAATCGCCGATGGACGCGGGAGGCGCGTCGCCGTGCCGACGAGATGTGGGCGATGCAGTATCAGGCGCTTCAACTCATCGAGGGCTCGAACCGGGAAGCCGATGCGCTCTGGCGTCGCGAGACGGCGGGAGAGGTTCCGGCAGGCGCCGCAGAAGCCCAGGCTGCGGATATTGATCGCCAACTCGTTCAGATCATGTCCCAGTTCAGCGAGATGATAAGCGCGACGCCGGCGTGCGGGCTGCGGGTACCGGTCCTGACGATCGACGGGCGTCGGGAGGAGCGAGCCGTGCGTCAGGCGGCGCTCGGCGCCGAATAGGTCCGGTACAGGAGCCGGGCCTGTGTTTCGTCGGTTCGCAATCGACTGGAAAAGACAAAAGGCCCGATCCGGGAGGATCGGGCCTTTGACTTCAGATGGTGCCGCCGGGGGGAATCGAACCCACGACCTCAGCCTTACCAAGGATGCGCTCTACCACTGAGCTACGGCGGCCCGTTCTGAGGAAGCGGCCCTATAGCCAACGTCGCGG
>SDZP01000768.1 GCA_004144935.1 Caulobacteraceae bacterium
CCTGTTCGACTGCATCCCAGGTCAGGGCGGACAGACCCGCCCCGGTCTCGGTGAAGCCGTCCAGCGAGATCGAACGCGCGTCGAGGCGGGCGTAGTATTCGCTGACCATGGCGTCGCGCCGCACGATGCGGCCGAAGGCGGCCGAGACGAAGCGGGTGTCGCCCGAGCGGTCGCCGGCGGCATAGGCCGACGGGTCACCGCCGATGCCGTCGGTCCAGCGTCGCGACGAGAAGTCGAGGTCCGACCAGCCGATCACGCCGTCGATGTAGAAGGCCTCGGCCGGACGCCAGCTGCCGTAGAGGGCGCCGGTCACGCCGTGGCCGGTCGACACCGAGCCGTTGTCGCCGATCTTCGTCTTGTCCTCGCCGTAGCCGAGACCGCCGCCGATGACGACCTGGTCCGAGAGCCGCACGTCCAGACCCGCGGTCACCCCTTGCGTGGTGAAGCGATAGTCGCGCTGGCCCTGGGCGTCCTGACGGCCCCAGTCCACCGAACCGGCGGTCCAGAAGCCGAGCGACGCCCTGCCTCCGGTCCCGCCGTCGGCGCCGACCGCGCCGAGGTTACGGGTCGAGGGATCGGTCGCCGCGGTGGCGGCGGGACCAACACGACGGTCCGCCCACAGGTCCAGGCCCAGCATGTCGCGCGAACGGTCGTCGCCCAAGGCGCCCGGATCGACCCGGTCCTGCTGGCGCCCGCCCAGCTGACGGCGCAAGGCTTCACGCGGATCATTGTCGCTGTCCGCCTCTCCGCCCAAGCCGACGTTCAGGCTGACCCCGTTGGACGAGCCGTTGGTCCCGTCATGCAGGTCCTGCAGACGACGCTGGAAATTGTTGATCTGCGCGTCTGCGAAGCGGCGGGCGCTGGTGACCTGGCTGGTCGCCACGCCGCGCACTTCCGGATCCTGCCCCGGATCGGGACGCGCCTCGACGGTGACGGTCACGGTCCCGCCGGTGGTTCCCGCGCCGTTGCTGAGGGTGAAGCCGACCACGGCCTCGCCGGAGA
>SDZP01000769.1 GCA_004144935.1 Caulobacteraceae bacterium
TCGTTGACCACCACGGCCATGTGGTGCGGCGTCTGCTTGAGCAGCTCCAGCGCCTTCAGCACGCTGGTGGTCTCGGGGATGTAGAGGGGCGTGGCGACCAGGCTGGCCAGGTCGAGCGGGCCGCCGTCGAGCACCCGGTCCAGCAGGGCCTTCTTGTGGACGATGCCGGCCGGCTCGTCGATGTCCATGCCCTCGGCGACGACGATGCGGCTGTAGGGGCAGGCGCGGATCTCGGTCTTCAGGGTGGCTTCGCTGTCCGACAGGCTGATCCAGTAGACGTCCTTGCGCGGGGTCATGGCGACGCGGATCGGCCGGTCGCCAAGGCGCATGACCTCGGCGATGATGGTCTGTTCCTCGGGCTCGATCAGGCCGGCGTTGGCGCCCTCGGCCAGCACCGTCTCGACCTCCTCCTGGGTGATGGCCTCGCCGCTGTCGTCCTTGACCCCCATCAGCCGCAGCAGGCCGGCGGTGGAGAAGGTCAGCAGGCTGACGAAGGGATGCATCGCCCTGGCCATCAGCGACAGCGGCCGGGCCACGAAGCCGGCGATGGTCTCCGGATAGATCATGGCGAAGCGCTTGGGAGCCAGTTCGCCCAGCACCAGGGAGAAGTAGGTCAGCACCACGACGACGATGCCGGTGGCGATGACGTGGCTGTATTCGGCGATGGCCGGGAACTTGGCGAAGGTCTTGCTGAGCTCGCCGGCGATGGTCGCCTGGCCGTAGGCGCCGGCCAGGATGCCGATCAGGGTGATGCCGACCTGCACGGCCGACAGGAAGCGGGTCGGATCCTCGGCCAGCCGCAACGCCTCGGCGGCGCCCTCGTCGCCCTTCTCGGCGCGGGACTGGAGCTTGGCCTTGCGGGAGGAGACGACCGCCAGTTCGGACATGGCGAAAACGCCGTTGAGCACCACGAGGAGCAGAACCACGGCGCAGGCAATGAGTAACATGGTCTCGGGTCAGGCGACGGGGCGCGGCATGCCCCACGGGGGGAGCATAGGGGG
>SDZP01000770.1 GCA_004144935.1 Caulobacteraceae bacterium
GATCGGTGTCGCGTCCGGTCAGGAAGACGAAGCTGGGTTCATGGAAGCCGGTGATCGCCACCGGCCCCGGCGTGCGGCCCTGGCGTGGATGCAGGTCGGCCGCCTCCAGCGCCTTTTCAAGCTGCGGTGCGACGGCCAGGGGACGCAACTGCCGGATCGTGCCGGCCAGAGCCGCATGGGCCACGATGCCGAAGGCCAGCGAGGCGACCAGCGCCGCGACCGGCGCCCGGTTCAACAGCAGGAAGCCCCCCATCGCCCCCGCCGCCAGCGCCATCACCACAGTCAGCGCCGCCCAGGTCTGGGCCGTTGACGTGCCATAGACCGTAAGCCCATAGACGGTGATGCCGATGACCAGCAGGGCCGCAAACGCCGCCAGGACCGCGCCGGTGATCCTCGACACCTTGCCGATCGGCTGGGCCAGGGCGGCGGCGGCCAGCAGGGCCAGCGCCCCGAAGGTCGGCAGGGTGTAGTGCCACAGCTTGGTCGGGGCCAGTTCGAACATCAGCCAGCCGGGCACCAGCCAGCAGACCAGGAACCGGATCGCCGGCTCGGCCCGCCGGCTCCACCCCGTCGAGACGGCGGCGGGCAGCAGTAGGGTCGAGGGGAAGAACAGCAGGGGCGCCAGCAACAGGTACATGCCGGGGAAGCCCGAGTGGCTTTCGTGGGCGCCGGCGATCTTGGGCGCCAGGTCGCCGCCGATGGCCTCGCGCCAGAAGCCGCCGTCGGTGGCGATGGTGATGGCGATAGCCCACGGCCCGACCATCAGGGCGACCAGCGGCAGGCCCCAGCCCCAGCCGAGGCGATAGAGCCATTTGATGTTCCGGTCCCAGATCGACAGGGCGATGATGGCCAGGACGATGACCAGAAACCCGATCGGTCCCTTGATCAGGATCGACAGCCCGATCCCGATCCAGAACAGCAGCTTGTGCGGTCGGATCGGCCGTTCACCGGCCTTGGTCGCCATATAGATGCGCGCCAGCGCCGCCATCGCGAGCGTAGTC
>SDZP01000771.1 GCA_004144935.1 Caulobacteraceae bacterium
GGTTCTGCTGGCCTGCGGCCTGCTGGCCGTCGAGTGGGGCCGGATGAGCACGCCCGGCGCCTGGCGCGGCTCCGCCATCGCTGTCGGCTTGGCCTTGATCCTGTCGGTCGGAGCGACCCACGTCGGGCAGTTGTCCCTGGCCCTGGTCTTTCTGGTCTTCGGCGCGGCGGCGGCTGGCCTGTTCCTTCGGTCGCGAGGGCAGCAGGGGCTCAACGCCGCCTATGGCGTCCTTTACCTGGGCTGGCCTGTCATCCTCTTGATCTGGCTGCGCGCAGGGCATGACAGGGTCGGGCTGCACTGGACCGTGCTGGTCTTCGCCGTGACCTGGTCGGCCGATATCGTCGCCTATCTCGCCGGCAGCCTTTTCGGCGGTCCCAAGCTCTGGCCCCGCCTGTCGCCCAAGAAGACCTGGTCGGGCTTTGTCGGCGGGTTGGCCGCAGGCATGCTGGCGGGCGCCGGCATCGCCGCCTGGCTTGAAATGGGCCGGCTCAACGTCTTCTGGGGCGCGGTCCTCGGCCTGACCGCCGCCTTGGCCACCATGGCAGGCGACCTGTGGGAATCCGCGCTGAAGCGCAGGTTCGGGGTCAAGGATGCCGGCACCCTCATTCCCGGCCACGGGGGCCTGCTCGACCGCGTCGACGGCCTGATGTTCGCCGTGGTCGTCGTTGCGGCTGGTCGGCTTCTGGTTCTTCTTGTGGAGCGGGCGGCGTGATCCGCCGCAAGGTCAGCGTGCTGGGATCGACCGGCTCGGTCGGTTGCTCGACCCTGGATCTGATGGATCAGGCTGAGACTGCTGGCACGGGCGCGTTCGAGGTCGAGGTCCTGACCGGCGGCGCTAATGTCGCCCGGTTGGCCGAGCAGGCCCGACGCTGGCGACCCTCGCTGGTTGTTATTGCCGACGAGGCCCGGCTGGCCGATCTGCGCGCCGCTTTGGCGGGCACGGGGATCGAGACCGCTGCAGGTGACGCCGCCGTCGTCGAGGCCGCGACCCGGCCCGTCGA
>SDZP01000772.1 GCA_004144935.1 Caulobacteraceae bacterium
CGTCAGCTCGACCGACTGCTATCGTGGCGGCGTCTTCGACGCGACCCTGCTGGTCGCGCTGCAACGCTTCGACGCCATCCAGAAGGTCATGCTGCCGACCCTGGGCGAAGAGCGCCGGGCCACCTATTCGCCCTTCCTGCCGATCAGCCCCAGGACCGGCCGCGTGCTGCAGGTCCCGACCCTCGAGCGCCACGTCGACCGGGGCACGATCGTCTTTGAGGACGAGGACGGGACCCTGACCGAGGTTCCGGTCACCGGCGGCCATGTGAAGATGCAGTGGAAGCCCGACTGGGCCCTGCGCTGGACCGCGCTCGGCATCGACTACGAGATGAGCGGCAAGGACCTGATCGACTCGGTGAAGGCCTCCAACCAGATCTGCAAGGCCTTGGGCGGCACGCCGCCCGAGGGGTTCAACTACGAACTCTTCCTGGACGAGACCGGCCAGAAGATCTCCAAGACCAAGGGCAATGGCCTGACCATGGACGAGTGGCTGGCCTTCGGCACCCCCGAGAGCCTGGCCTATTACATCTTCCAGAGCCCCAAGTCGGCCAAGCGCCTGCACCGCGACGTGGTGCCCAAGGCCGCCGACGAATACCTGCAGCAGCTGGACGCCTACCAGCGCCAGGAGCCGGCGCAACAGATCAACAACCCGGTCTGGCACATCCATGGCGGCCGGGTGCCGCAGGAGGGCTCGCCGGTCAGCTTCAGCCTGCTGCTGAACCTGGTCTCGGCCGCCGACGCCCAGGACAAGGCGGTGCTGTGGGGTTTCCTGAGCCGCTATATCCCGGGCGCCTCGCCGGAGAGCCACCCGCTGCTCGACACCCTGGCCGGCTACGCGGTCGCCTACTACGAAGACCAGATCAAGCCGAACAAGGCCTTCCGCGCCCCGGACGACAAGGAGCGCGCCGCCATGCTCGACCTGCGGGCGCGGCTGGCCGCGATGCCGTCCGACTGCCAGGACGCCGAGCTGATCCAGAACGAGGTCTACTCGGCCGGCAACG
>SDZP01000773.1 GCA_004144935.1 Caulobacteraceae bacterium
ACATAGAGATGGCCGGTGCGGTCGAACGCGATCCCATAGGGACGGTTGAAGCTCGCCGCCGCGCCGGTGCCGTCCGCGCCACCGATGGCGCCGGACCCCGCGAAGACCGTCACCACGTTGCCGGCTCCGACGCGCAGGATGCGGTTCGACGCCGAATCGCTCACGTACACGGCGCCGTCGGGACCGACCGCCACGCCCATCGGCGAGCTCAAGCCCGATGCGACCGGCGTCACCACGCCGGCGGGGGTGACCATGCTCAGGCGGTTCGCGCTCCACTCGGCGACATAGATATTGCCGGCTGCATCCACCGCCGCGCCCGCGGGCAGGCCCAGGGACGATGCGACGGTGCTGACCGTGGCGCCGTAGGTGCAGGTGACGCTCACGTTGGTCACGTCCGCCGTTGCGGTCCCGGAAGCGTTGCCCACGGTGCAGTCGTGCCAGGCCGGAGGCGCGCCGATGGTCACGGCATAGGCGCCCGCCACGGGGGCGCTGAAGGTGAAGCCGCCGTCGGCGTCGAGCGCCAGCGCATCGGCGCCGTTGTTCAGCAAAGTCACGGAGGCGCCTGCCCGCAGGCCCGCCAGGGTGCCTCCCACGAGGAACGTGGATTCGGTTTCGGCGACCGGCGGGGCCGGGACCGGGCCCGGATTCGGAACGGAGGCGCCGCCACCTCCTCCCCCGCAGGCGGCGAAGGACAGGGCAAGGGACAGGACGAGCGTGGATCTCAGGTTTTGGGAAGGAAGGGAAAGACGCATGGCTGAACTACTACGGTGAGGGCTTGGTGACTCTGGTGAGCCAAGGGCGTCCGCACTGTAACCAGCGTTTACACATTCTCACGTCGGCCACGCGCCACACGTAGTCAATTACCTAAGACGCGAAGCAGCTCCCCGGAAAGAAAAAGGGGCCCGCCGAAGCGGGCCCAACATCCAAAGGAGATCCTTGCTTTGCCTTCGCGTCGCGCGGCGTGCCTCCGCGCGCCGCCGACCCGTTGCGCTCAACGGTGA
>SDZP01000277.1 GCA_004144935.1 Caulobacteraceae bacterium
ACATGACCCTTGCCGTGGCCGAGGCCCTGCGCGACCAGGACATGGAAGTCCTCTGCCTGATGGACAGCGTCACCCGCTTCGCCATGGCCCAGCGCGAGATCGGCCTGGCCGCCGGCGAGCCGCCGACCACCAAGGGCTATACGCCGACCGTCTTCACCGAACTGCCAAAGCTTCTGGAGCGGGCGGGGCCCGGCCCGATCCGCCCCGACGGCACCACGGCGGGACCGATCACCGGCCTGTTCACCGTGCTGGTCGACGGCGACGATCACAACGAACCGATCGCCGACGCCGTGCGAGGCATCCTCGACGGTCACATCGTCATGGAGCGGGCCATCGCCGAGCGCGGCCGCTTCCCGGCCATCAATGTGCTGAAGTCCATCAGCCGGACCATGCCCGGTTGCCAGAACATGGATGAACGCGACGTGGTCAAGGGCGCCCGCCAGGTGATGGCCGCCTGGGCCAACATGGAAGAACTGATCCGCATCGGCGCCTACCGCGCCGGGGCCGATCCGGTGGTCGACCGGGCCATCGCACTGAACCCGGCCATCGAGGCCTTCCTCGGACAGGACAAGGACGAGGCCACCGGCCTGGAAGAGTCCTTCGCCCAGCTCGACCACATCCTGCACCAGGGTGAGTACGCATGAAGGCCATCGGCTCCCTGGTTCGCCTCTCGACCTTCCAGGTCGAGGAATTGCAGAAGCGCCTCAGCGTCATCGTCGACGCCCGCACCCAGTGTGAGCTGAAGATGGCCGTGCTCGAGGCCGAGGCCGAGACCGAACTGATCAACGCCCGCGCCTGCGCCGAGGCCGGCTGGTACATGGTCGGCTTCCGTGAGGGGCTGAAGGTCCGCCGCAAGGCCATCCAGGACCGCATCGACAGCCTGATCGCCGAAGAGGAAGGGGCCCGCGACGCGCTGGGCGAAGCCTTCGAGGGCCTGAAGAAGTACGAACAGGTGGCCACCAACGTCGCCAACGCCGCCCGCAAGGAAGAGAACCGCCGCGAGACGGCGGCGCTGGACGAACTCGGCTTGCGCCGGGTCGCCAGCAGGTGAAGACGGCACCATCGTCCCTTCTCCCCTTGCGGGAGAAGGTGCCCCCGCAGGGGTCGGATGAGGGGTCGCACCGGCCTATGACCGGGTCCGGTTTATCCGCCGCAAGGCAGCCGACAGATTTATCGACCCCTCATCCGTCGGCTTCGCCGACACCTTCTCCCGCAAGGGGAGAAGGGAGCCCCGAGGCGAATTCGCTCTCCGCCTGGTCGCGCCGCGCCGTGCTGGGTTCGGGACTCGCCCTCGCCGCATGCGGTCCCAAGGCCAACAGCCAGCCGGCGGGCGGTCCGGTCGCGCCGCTGAAGTCCCTGGCCCCCTTCCCGATCGGGACCTGCGTGCGGGCCAACCTGCTCGAGGACCCGTCCTACGCGGCCCTCGTCTCCGAACACTTCTCCCAGCTCACCGCCGAGTGGGAGATGAAGATGGAGTACACCGTCCTCGATGACGGCCGCTTCCGCTTCGACCGGCCGGACGCCATCGCCGCCTTCGCCCGGTCGCGCGGGATGCGCCTCTTCGGCCACACGCTGATCTGGTACGCCCAGGAGCCGCCGGCCTTCGTGAACCTGGACGAGCAGCGCGCCAGCTTCGCCCGCGCCTACGACAACTACATCACCGCCTTCGTCGGCCGCTACCGGGGCCAGGCCAGCGGCTGGGACGTGATCAACGAACCGATCAAGGACGACGGGTCCGGCCTGCGCGAGCATCTGTGGAGCCGGCGACTGGGCGAGATTGACCACATGGTCCGCGCCTTCCATGTCGCCAAGGCGGCCGATCCCGACGCCGTGCTGCTGATCAACGACTACAACCTCGAGAGCAACCCGGCCAAGCTGGCGCAGTACCAGCGGCTGATCGAGCGGCTGCTGAAGGCCGGGGCGCCGATCAGCGGCATCGGCTGCCAGACCCACTGCAACGCCGACCTGCCGGCCGGGGCCCTGACCCGCACCATCGAGGCCCTGGCGCGGTTCGGCCTCAAGATCCACGTCTCGGAGATGGACGTCTCCATCGTCCGGGCCGGCGGCTGGTTTGTCTCCCGCGAGGAGAAGGAAGCCGCCCAGACGCGACTTTACGCCGAGGCCATGAGCGCCTTTGCCGCCTTGCCAGAGCGGCAACAGTTCGCCTTCACCGTCTGGGGGGTGCGTGACCCCGAGAGCTGGCTGGTCAAGGAGAACGGGTCGGACACGCCGCTGCTGTTCGATGGGGCGGGACGGGCCAAGCCGGCGTTGCGGGCGGTGGAAGCGGCGTTGCGGCGGTAACCCCGCCCCCGATCATGCTCGCGAAAGCGGGCATCCACATGGAGATTGCGGCCTCCCGAAAGCCCGTGATTGGTCAACCGATGTTTGGGTCCCCGCCTTTGCGAGGAAATTCGGGGAGGATGGCAGACGGGGCGCGCCCCGAACGTCAGCCTTAACCCGCGAACGGCCGCTGCGGCGGGCCGCCGGTATTGACCGGGCCGCCCACTTCCCGTTCGGCGGCGAGGCGCAGGCCCTTCAGGTCGTCGGCGATGCGGAAGACCGCCACGTAGAACTCGCAGAACGAGCGCCACAGCAGCACCAGGGCGAAACAGATCAGCACCCCGGCCACGGCCAGCGGAATGGCCAGCAGCTTGCCGACGATCTCCTGCTCCTTCAGCGCCACGCCAATGGCGGCGCCGATCGAGCCGAAGGCCCCCAGCACGATGACGCCGAGGCCGGCCCAGTAGATCAGGTGGATCACCGGCCCGGTCAGGAGCCGCTCGAAGGTCAGCAGATCACGGAGTACTTCGCCGGTCTCGCTGGACTTCCGCCTAGGTTTCGTGGGCATCCCCGACCTCTTGGATCGCGGCCGTGGATACGCTGGCCGCTCGTTGCCGCATGGCTATCAGCGCGCGAGCAACCCCGCAATGGTTCCGCGTGTTACCGGTGGTCGCGTTGACTTCGGGGGGGTCGCTGCTTAAGTCTCCAGCGCGCTCGAAATGCGGTTTTCTGGCGTGTTCCCGGGCGTTTGCGCCCCGCCAGCCACTCTATACGGACCTATCCCCTGCATGCTCGGCTTCGCTAGAAAGCTCTTCGGTTCCGCCAACGACCGTCAGGTCAAGGCTTTCGCCGCCTCGGTCGCCAAGATCAACGCCCTCGAGCCGGCGATGACCGCCCTCAGCGACGAGCAACTCCGCGCCAAGACCGCCGAGTTCAAGGAGCGGCTCGCCAAGGGCGAAACCCTCGACCAACTGCTCAGCGAAGCCTTCGCCGTGGTCCGCGAGGCCTCCAAGCGGGTGCTGGGCCAGCGGCACTACGACGTGCAGATGGTCGGCGGCATGATCCTGCACCGGGGCGGCATCGCCGAGATGCGGACCGGCGAGGGCAAGACCCTGGTCGCCACCCTGCCCACCTACCTCAACGCGCTCGAGGGCAAGGGCGTCCACGTCATCACCGTCAACGACTACCTGGCCAGCCGCGACGCCGAATGGATGGGCCGGGTCTATGAGTTCCTGGGCCTGACCGTCGGGGTCATCGTCAACGGCCTGAGCCAGAACCAGCGCCAGCAGTCCTACCGCAGCGACATCACCTACGGCACCAACAACGAATTCGGCTTCGACTACCTGCGCGACAACCTGGTCTACGACGTCAGCGAGATGGTCCAGCGCGGCCATAACTTCGTGATCGTCGACGAGGTCGACTCGATCCTGATCGACGAGGCCCGCACCCCGCTGATCATCTCCGGCCCGACCGAGGACCGCAGCGAGCTCTACAAGATCGTCGACCTGATCGTGAAGGAGCTGATCCTCGACAAGAGCAACTACGACTTCGACGAAAAGCAGCGCCAGGTGCTGCTGACCGAGAACGGTCAGGAAAACGTCGAGAACATGCTGATCGCCGGCAACCACCTGGGCGAGGACACGGCCGGCCTCTACGACGCCGCCAACGTCTCCATCGTGCACCATGTGAACCAGGCGCTGCGCGCCAACATCATCTACCAGCGGGACAAGGACTACATCGTCAAGGCCGGCGAGGTGATCCTGATCGACGAGTTCACCGGCCGCATGATGAGCGGCCGCCGGCTGTCGGAAGGCCTGCACCAGGCCATCGAGGCCAAGGAAGGCGCCGACATCCAGCCCGAGAACCAGACCCTGGCCTCGGTGACCATCCAGAACTACTTCCGCCTCTACAAGAAGCTGTCGGGGATGACCGGCACGGCCGCCACCGAGGCGCAGGAATTCGGCGACATCTACAAGATGGACGTCCTCGAAATCCCCACCAACCGCCCGATCGCCCGCATCGACGAGGACGACGAGGTCTACCGGACCGCCGCCGAGAAGAACGTCGCCATCATCGCCCAGATCGAGGACTGCTACCGCCGCGGCCAGCCGATCCTGGTGGGCACCGTCTCGATCGAAAAGTCCGAGCAGCTGTCGGAACTGCTGGGCGAGCACAGGTTCGAAATGGACGGCAAGACCGTCAAGGGCATCCCGCACAGCGTGCTGAACGCCCGCTACCACGACCAGGAAGCCCTGATCGTCGCCGACGCCGGCGTGCCCGGCGCGGTGACCATCGCCACCAACATGGCCGGCCGCGGCACCGACATCCAGCTGGGCGGCAACGTCGAGATGCACATGGCCAAGTGGCGCCAGGAGCAGCTGGGCCTTGGCATCGATCCCGACCCGAAGGTCGAGCACGCCGAGAAGGTCGAGTTCGAGGCCAAGATCGCCGCCGACAAGGCTCATGCCCTGGCCGCCGGCGGCCTCTACGTGCTCGGCACCGAGCGTCACGAAAGCCGCCGTATCGACAACCAGCTGCGTGGCCGGACCGGCCGTCAGGGCGACCCCGGCAAGTCGAAGTTCTTCCTCTGCTGCGAGGACGACCTGCTGCGCATCTTC
>SDZP01000278.1 GCA_004144935.1 Caulobacteraceae bacterium
CTTGGGAGCCGGCGCGGGCGCCTCGCCTTCCCCGGCCATGCGGGCGATCGGGGTGTTGACCTTGACGCCTTCGGTCCCGGCGTCGACCAGCAGGGCCTCGATGACCCCCTCGTCGACGGCCTCGACCTCCATGGTCGCCTTGTCGGTCTCGATCTCGGCGATGACGTCGCCGGCCTTGACCGTGTCGCCGGGCTTCACATGCCACTTGGCCAGCGAGCCTTCTTCCATGGTCGGCGACAGGGCGGGCATCAGGATTTCGATCGACATGCTCGTTCTTCTTCTCAGGCGCTCGGAGACGCTTCGACAAGGGTCAGGGGTGTCCACATCGCCTGGCGGCGGGCGGCGCGGTCCTCGGCGGCTTGCTCGCCGAAGTCCATGGACTGGGCGGGACGGTCCTTCAGGCCCTCGATGTCGGTCCCGACGACATTGAGGGTGGCGCGCGGGCCGTCCGGCGTCTCGACGCTGGAAAAGACCAGCACGCCGCATTGCTCGCAAAGCCAGAAGTCGGCCGCCTGAGCGGCGAAGCGGTAGGTCCCCAGCACCCCCGGCGCGGCGGTGACGTGCAGGGCGCCGTTCGGGTCGCGGGCGTAGCGGGCGCCGTGGCGGCGGCAGAAGCTGCAGGTGCAGGCGAACACCGGCACGGCGTCCATGTCCGGGCTCTCGAAGGAGACCCGCACCGCGCCGCAGTGGCAGGCGCCATTGAGGGCATGGCTCATCAGTACATCCTCCCGCCGATCGGCACCGGCCGGTCGGGGCCCAACAGCATGACCTCGCCGTCCGCGTCCGGCACGCCCAGAGTCAGGACCTCGGACATGAAGGGCCCGATCTGGCGCGGCGGGAAGTTGACCACGGCCAGCACCTGACGGCCGATCAGGCTGTCGACCGGATGGTTCTTGACGATCTGGGCCGAGGATTTCTTGACCCCGATGTCGCCGCCGAAATCGATGCGCAGCTTGATGGCCGGCTTGCGGGCCTCGGGGAAGGGCTCGGCGGCGATCACCTCGCCGACGCGGATGTCGACCTTCAGGAAGTCGTCGAAACTGATGACGTCAGGCATGGACGTCCTCGTGGCTCAGGTGCGCCAAGGCGGCGCCATGCGCTTCCCAGTTCTGGCCGTCGAAGGCTTCGATGCGCAGATCGAGGCCGGAGAGGTCGTCCAGGCAGCGGGCGTTGACCGACCAGCCGTCGGGGTTGGAGCGGGGGCGGTAGTAGGCTTTCACGCCGCAGACCCGGCAGAAGGTGTGCTGCGCCACGCCGGTGTTGAATTTGTAGGTGGTGATGGCGCCCTCACCCGAGGTCAGACGGAAGCGGCTCTCCGGCACGATGACATGCACGAAGCCGACCTTCTGGCACATCGAGCAGTTGCAGCTCTGCGCCTCGACGACGGCCGGGAGGGCCGCCTCGAAGCGGACGGCGCCGCAGTGGCAGCCGCCGGCACGCCAAGTAGCCGCCGTTGTCATTCCCACACTCCGACTGTCCTCGCGCATGCGGGGACCCAGACCCCAGCCGTTGGCGTGCGCCGACGCCCCGGCTGGATCCCCGCATTCGCGAGGATGGTCGCTGAAGGGTTGGGGCGAAGGCTCACTTGTAGCTGACCGTCTTTGCCGCCCTCACGATCTTCTCCACCGAGGGAAGGCTGAGCACCTCCAGGTTCGCCGCATAGGGCAGCGGCACGTCTTCCTGGTGAACCCGCAAGGGCGGGGCGTCGAGGTAGTCGAAGGCGTGCTCGATCACCCGGGCGACGATCTCGGCGCCGACGCCCATCGGGCCCCAGCCTTCCTCGACACAGACGATGCGGTTGGTCTTCCTGACGCTTTCGACGATGGTTTCGTGGTCCAGCGGGCGGATGGTGCGCAGGTCGATGACCTCGGCCTCGATGCCCTCGGCCGCCAGTTCCTCGGCGGCCTTCAACGCCAGGCCGACCATGCGGCTGTGGGCTGTGATGGTGACGCCAGAACCCTCGCGGCGGACCTTGGCCTTGCCGATCGGCACGATCCAGTCCTCGACGTCGGGGATGTCGAACTCGACGCCGTACATCATCTCGTGCTCGAGGAAGACGACGGGGTTGGGGTCGCGGATGGCGGCTTTCAGCAGGCCCTTGGCGTCGGCGGCGTCGTAGGGCGCCACCACCTTGAGGCCGGGCACCTGGCCGTACCAGGCGCTGTAGTCCTGGCTGTGCTGGGCGCCGACGCGGGCGGCCGCGCCGTTGGGGCCGCGGAAGACGATCGACGACTTGATCTGGCCGCCGGACATATAGAGCGTCTTGGCGGCCGAGTTGATGATCTGGTCGATGGCCTGCATCGCGAAGTTCCAGGTCATGAACTCGACAATGGGCTTGAGGCCCGCCATCGCCGCGCCGACGCCGAGGCCCGCGAAGCCGTGCTCTGTGATCGGGGTATCGATGACCCGGCGGTCGCCGAACTCCTGCAGCAGCTCGCGGCTGACCTTGTAGGCGCCCTGGTACTGGGCGACTTCCTCGCCCATCAGGAAGACCTTGTCGTCGCGGCGCATCTCCTCGGCCATGGCGTCGCGCAAGGCGTCACGGACGGTGATCTTGACCATCTTTGTCCCGGCCGGGATCTCGGGATCCTTCAGCGCGGTCTTGGGCACCACGGGGGCGGTCCCCTCGCCTTCCGGCTGCGGCTTGGCGGTCTCGGGCGGCGCCTTTTCCGGATCGCCGGCGGCGTCCTGACTGGGCTCTTCCTTCGGCGCCTCGGCTGCGGGCGTCTCGGCGGCTGGGGGCGCCGGCGTGGCGCCCTCCTCGCCTTCGAGCCGGGCGATCGGCGTGTTGACCTTGACCCCTTCGGTGCCGGCGTCGATCAGCAGGGCCTCGATGACACCCTCGTCGACGGCCTCGACCTCCATGGTCGCCTTGTCGGTCTCGATCTCGGCGATGACGTCGCCGGCCTTGACGGTGTCGCCGGCCTTGACGTGCCATTTGGCCAGCGTGCCCTCCTCCATGGTGGGGGAGAGGGCGGGCATCAGGATGTCGGTCATTACTCGGCCGCCTCCAGGTAGACGTCGGTGTAGAGTTCGGAGGGGTCCGGCTCGGGGCTGGTGCGGGCGAACTCGGCGGCCTCGGCGACGATGCGCTTGACCTCGGCGTCGATGGTCTTCAGCTCGTCCTCGGTCACCTTGGCGGCGTCCAGCTTCTCGCGCAGGTGGTCGATGGGGTCGCGGGTCTTCTTGACCTCGTCCACCTCCTCCTTGCTGCGATACTTGGCCGGGTCGCTCATCGAGTGGCCGCGGTAGCGGTAGGTCTTCATCTCGAGGATGTAGGGGCCGTTGCCGCTGCGGGCATGCTCGGCGGCGCGGGCGCCGGCCTCGGCCACCGCCTCGACGTCCATTCCGTCGACTTCCTCGCCGGGGATGCGGAAGGAGATACCGCGCTTGTGCAGGTGGGTCTCCGAGGCCGAGCGCTCGATCGAGGTGCCCATGGCGTACTGGTTGTTCTCGATCATGTAGACGACCGGCAGGCTCCACAGTTGAGCCATGTTGAAGCTCTCGTAAACCTGGCCCTGGTTGGCCGCGCCGTCGCCGAAGTAGGCGTAGGCGACGTTGCCGTTGTCCTGGTACTTGTTGGCCAGCGCCAGGCCCGTCCCCAGGCTGACCTGCGCCCCGACGATGCCGTGGCCGCCGTAGAAACCGGCCTCGGTCGAGAACATGTGCATCGAGCCGCCCTTGCCCTTCGACGAGCCGCCGGCCCGGCCGGTGAGCTCGGCCATGACCTCGCGCGGATCCATGCCGGCCGCCAGCATGTGGCCGTGGTCGCGGTAGCCGGTGATGATCTGGTCGCCCGGCTTGCGGATGGCTTCCATGCCGACGGCGATGGCTTCCTGGCCGATGTAGAGGTGGCAGAAGCCGCCGATCAGGCCCATGCCATACAGCTGCCCGGCCCGCTCCTCGAAGCGGCGGATCAGCAGCATGTCCTTGTAGTATTTCAGCAGCGTCTCGCGGCTCGTACCGCCAGAGGTCGTGACACCGGTGTCAGAACCCTTGCCCGATGTCTTGGCCTTAGTCGCCCGCGCCATGCATTTCTCCCAGGACCGTTGTCACGGCGGCCTTTTCCTTCCCTCGGCACATCACCGGGCGAAAGGATCGACCCGGGTCAGGGCTGCAGACGGATCACATAATCCCTCGGGTCCGCGAAGCCTAGGACAGAACGCGCGCGCTCTTCCAAAAGGTCCCGCGAAAGGCTGCCGTCGCGTAGTAGCCGAGCCCGGGCTTCGAGGTCCATCCTCTCCTGCCGCGTGAGCTTCAGCTTTTCGTGTAACTGCGTCTGTTCTGCGCGGCGTTGATTGGACAACAGCCAGCCAAGCTCCCCGGTCAGGCCGTGGAACACGAAATACACGATCAGTCCCAGCAGGGTGACCGTCGGCAGGTAGGGGCGGATCTGCGCGAGCATGCGCTGGACGAACTTTCTGGTACGCGACGAACCCCGGTAGAATCACATTGTCATGCTTAATGGATTGCTACTCGCGGGTGAGTTCCTGCCGCGTGAACAGCAGGATCGTCAGACCGGCCAGCACGGCGATCCAGACCAGCAGCATGACGGTGGCCAGTTCGGCGCCCTGGGCGGTGACGCCGCCCATACCGGCCGGACCGCCGCGCAGCACCTGGGCCGACAGGCCGGGGAAGCTGAGCAGGGCGTCCCAGTCCGGATGCACCGGGTCTGGCCGCGCCACGCCCATGATAATGGCCGGCGCGAAGGCCAGCAGCAGGGTGACGATGATGGCCGCGACATTGGTGCGGGTCAGCACCGCGACGAAGGCGGCGATGGAGCCGACGACCAGCAGTTCCAGCCAGGCTCCGGCGAAGCCGCGCAGGAAGGCGGGACCGAAGGCGGCCCAGTCGACGCCTTCCAGCGGCACGGTCTCGATCGCCGCCCGGGCGAG